>NZ_JAVTWC010000104.1:0-181888 GCF_032229445.1 Tahibacter sp. | reverse complement strand
CCCGCACAACTCGCCCCCTCTCCTCAACGTCCGTCTCAGCGAAGGGGCGCGAATCATACTCAGCGAAATCCCGCTTGGGAAGGGGTTCGCGCACGAAATTTGGCGGAGTTGCGTGGGACGGCATTTAACGATAGGTCGGACCACGGCCACGAGGGCGGACAGAACCCTATGCTAGGATCCATGGACGCTTTTCGGCATGGTGGTTTACATGGGTGAACTGTACGACGAACGCCGCCAGGAACCGCGCTACGCCACTTCCGGCATCTACTACATGCAGTCAGCTGGACGTAGCACTCCCGGTCGAATTCTCGACCTGTCGGTGAACGGCGCGATGCTTGAGCAGGTCGAGGGACAGCCTCTGGTCGAGGGTAGCCGGGTCAATGTCGTGCTGAGCTTTTCTGGCCAGCCCGAGTTCGTGGCCGACGTGCTGGTCCAGCACATTGTCAGCGGGCACGTCGGCGTGGAGTTCTATGACATGTCGCCCGAGCACTTTTCGACCCTGGCCACACTGATTGATCAACATCAGCGTTCGCGCTAACAGCAGTAGCGCTTCCGCCTACCTCGCTCTGCAGAAACTGCAGTAAGGAATTCCTCATGTTTCGTCGCGCTACGCGGACGCTGGCCGCACTGAGTTTCGTCGCGTGTTCGAGCGCCAACGCACAGGCGATTTCCTACGTCACACTCAAGGGTAAGACGTTCTATGTGGAGCTCGCCGAAACCGACGAGCAGCACGCCAGCGGGCTGATGTTCCGGGAGCGCATGGCCGCCGACCGCGGCATGTTTTTCATTTTCCGGAACGAATACATGCAGGCGTTCTGGATGAAGAACACGCTGATCCCGCTCGACATGCTTTACTTCGACAAGAAGTTCCGTGTTGTGTCGGTGCAGAGCAACGTGCCGCCATGCACAGCTGACCCCTGCCCCTCCTACCCCAGCAGCGGTCCTGCCATGTACGTGCTTGAGCTCAACGGCGGCACCGCCGACAAGCTTGGTGTCAAGCCGGGCGATTCGCTCGAGTTCCACCGCTGACCCTCAGCCTGCGCCGACAGCTCCGGTGTTGGGCCGCCCATCGCGTGATGGCAGGGCAGGCCGACCTGGTACGGGATCAGCCTGAGCTGCTGGGCGTCGATTTCGTACAGGTCAGCGTCGGACAACGGCACGAACAATTTCATCGCATTTGGCCTACAGACGCTACATCCGGCTTGGATGCAGACGCATTAAAGGCACCTGCTATGCCTACAGACTGTCCACGAAATGGCATGATTCTGACGGCCGGACTAGCGCGAGCGCTCGCATCGGTTACCATCGGGTGCAAGCTGCTGGAGGCGCCGAATGACCGATCCTTGGCTAGGCCTGCAACACGCCGCCGACCACGAAATTTCTCTGCTGTCAGCTGCGTTACTGATCGCCAAGGACGAGTACCCAAAGCTTTCCTGCGCGGACTACGAACAGCGCATCCACGAATACGCGCAACACTTGAGCACCAATCTGCCCGGTGATGCGTCCGAGGCGCAGCGATTGAGCCGAGTCAACGATTTCCTGTTCGATGAGCTCGGCTTCGCGGGTGACGAACACAACTATTTCGATCCGCGCAATAGCTACCTGAACGATGTGCTGGATCGGCGACTGGGCAACCCGATCTCGCTCGCCATCGTTCAGATTACCCTGGCGCAGCGTCTCAACCTGCCGCTGGAGGGTATTTCATTCCCCGGACATTTCCTGGTCCGTATGCCGTTGGAAGACGGCATCGTTGTACTCGACCCGTTTCATCGTGGCCGCACCCTCGACCTCTCCGAGTTGCGACGGCGAGCTCGCAGCGAACTTTCGGCAAGGGATATCGACGACCAGCGACTGGCTAACTTGCTGGAACCCGCAAGTCATCGTGCCATCGTGACACGCATGCTGCGCAATCTGCGATTGGGCTATGTCGAGGAACAGGCATGGGACAAAGCGCTGCGGTGCACCGACCGGATCGTGACGCTGGATCCGTTCGATATCGCCGAATGCCGCGAGCGTGGCAGTCTGTACATGAAACTGGGTCACCATAGGGCCGCCCGGGAAGACTTCAAACGCTATCTCGCCCTCGCCCCACAGGCTGACGACGCAGAAACAGTCATGGCGCAACTGATAGCCAGTTCATCGCAGAGCGGGCGCGTCCACTGATCCATAGGGCGATGGAAGTTTGCCCGAGCATTCCGTGAGTCCATCGCTGACACGATAGACGTCACTTTTCTTAAGTTGAGCCAGCCCCGACACGCTCGTGGGTTATTTCCTGACAGCCAGCCAAGCCACGCCGATGACTCGTCAACCCACTTCGACCATTTCGAAGTCGGACTTGGTGACGCCGCAGTCCGGGCAGGTCCACGTTTCCGGCACATCCTCCCAGCGTGTTCCCGGCTCGATGCCGTCCTGAGGCCAGCCTTCGGCCTCGTTGTAGAGATAACCGCATACGACGCACATGAAAGTGCGGAACGGGGCGTCGGTCGCTGGCGAAGCTGCTGGCATGAGACAGACCTGAGAGAACGGGCGCGCATTGTCGCAGCGCAACGCGCCCGGCTTCAAATCGGCCAGAATTGCGGGACTTCTTCCTCCCTGGCTGCTTCCGTCATGCGTCATCCTCTGCTGCCTGCCGGCGGGCTCTACGCGATTACGGACGGCCCGCGTTCAGACCTCCTGGACGCCGCCGCAGCAGCACTGCGCGGCGGTGCTGCGCTGCTGCAATATCGCGACAAGACAAAGAATGTGGCGCGTCGACTCGCCGAGGCTCGCGCACTGGCCGCACTGTGCGATGAGGCAGGCGCACTGTTCGTCGTCAACGACGATGTGGAACTGGCCCTGACCTGCGGTGCGCGCGCCGTGCACCTGGGCGAAAGCGACGCCGACCTTGCGACCGCGAGGCGTCGCCTCGGTAATGAAGTGGTCATCGGTGTGTCCTGTTACGACTCCCTCGATCGGGCGCGCCGCCTTGCCGCCGCCGGAGCCGACTATCTGGCATTCGGTGCGTTCTTTTCTTCTCCGACCAAGCCGCAGGCGCGCCGCGCCGATCTCGATCTGTTGCGCGCCGGCACCGGGCTGGGCGTGCCGCTCGTGGCAATTGGCGGCATCAGACCCGACAATGCCGCGCCTCTGATCGAAGCCGGAGCCAACTATCTGGCCGTGATCAGTGAAGTCTTCGGCCAACCCGATATCGGCGCAGCGGCACGCCGCTTCGCCTCCCTGTTTCCCGCATCCCGGAATCCTCCCGCATGACCAGCAATCACGACCTGTTCGAACGCGCCCTCCTACGGATGCCCGGTGGCGTCAATTCCCCAGTGCGCGCGTTCAAGTCCGTCGGCGGTGAGCCGTTCTTTACCGCCCGGGCGGATGGCCCTTATCTCTGGGACGTGGAAGGCAAGCGTTATATCGACTATGTCGGCTCCTGGGGACCGATGATCGTCGGCCACAACCATCCCGTGGTGCGCGAGGCGGTGGCGCGTGCCATCCAGGATGGACTGTCTTTCGGCACGCCATGCACGGCCGAGGTAACCATGGCGGAGACACTCACTCGCCTGTTGCCGTCCGTCGAAATGGTGCGCATGGTGAATTCCGGCACCGAAGCAACCATGGCGGCAATACGCCTGGCCCGCGGCTATACCGGCCGCAACAAGATCGTGAAGTTCGAAGGCTGCTACCACGGCCATGGCGACGCGTTCCTGGTCAAGGCGGGCTCGGGCGCGCTGACCTTTGGCGTGCCGACATCGCCCGGCGTCCCCGCCGGCCTGGCCGATCTCACGCTGACTTTGCCGTACAACGACCTGGCCGCCGCCGAAGCGCTGTTCGCGCAGCAGGGCGAGGAAATCGCCGGCCTCATCATCGAGCCCGTCGCCGGCAACATGAACTGCATCCTGCCGTGTCCCGGTTACCTGCAGGCGCTGCGAGACCTGTGCACGCGCCATGGCACGCTGCTGATCTTTGATGAGGTGATGACCGGCTTCCGCGTTGCGCTCGGCGGCGCCCAGGCGCTCTACGGCATCAAGCCGGACCTGAGCACGTTCGGCAAGATCATCGGTGGCGGAATGCCGGTTGGCGCCTACGGCGGGCGCCGCGAGATCATGCAGCAGATCGCGCCCAGCGGTCCGGTCTATCAGGCCGGCACGCTGTCGGGCAATCCGGTGGCCATGGCGGCTGGTCTGGCCATGCTGGAACTGATCCAGACTCCGGGTTTCTACGCCGAGATTGACCGCAAGACGCGCCTGCTCACCGACGGCCTGAGCGCGATGGCGCTCGAATGCCGCGTGCCGATGACGACCAACCGGGTCTGCGGCATGTTTGGCCTGTTTTTTACCGACCAGACAGTCGAGACGTTCGCCCAGGCCACGGCCTGCGACACAGCGCTTTTCAACCGCTTCTTCCACGGCATGCTTCACCGGGGCGTGTACCTCGCGCCGTCGGCATTCGAGGCAGGTTTCCTGTCCAGCGCACACAACGACGACGTCATTGGCGAAACCCTGATCGCCGCTCGTGCTGCGTTGCGCGAAGCGCGCGGCGGCTAGGTTCGCACGAACGTCTGCAGCGCTGCTGCCAGGCGCTGGAGGCCGGTTTCGATCTCAGTGTCCGTAATGTTGAGCGCAGGCACGAAACGCAACACGTCCGGCCCCGCCTGCAGCAGCAACAGTCCCTGTGCGGCGGCGAGATCCAGAATTACGCCGGCCTTGCCACGCCACGGCTGGGCGAGCACCGCACCGAGCATCAGGCCGCGACCGCGCACCTGCTCGAACAGGGACAGGCGCTCAGTGATCTCACCCAGCCCGTGGCGCAATGCGGCCGACTGACGCGCTACATTGCCCAGCAGCTCCGGCGCCGCCAACCGGCGCAGCGCGACGCGCGCGACGGCCGCCGCCAGCGGATTGCCACCGAAGGTCGTTCCGTGTGCCCCGAACTGCCACACCTGGGCTGCGCGGGGACCGACGAGCATTGCGCCGATCGGAAAGCCGGCGCCCAGCGCCTTGGCAATGCACAAGAGGTCCGGCGCCACGCCCTCGTTCTGCCAGGCCCAGAGTTTGCCGGTGCGCCCCATACCGCACTGGATTTCGTCGTAGACCAGCAGCGCGCCGTGCCGGTCACACAACGCACGCAGTCCTCCAAGAAAGCCGTCCGCCGCCGGTACCACACCGCCTTCGCCCTGGATCGGCTCCACCATCACGGCCGCCACGTCGCCCGCCGCCATGGCCTCTTCGGCCGCGGCGAGGTCGTTGTAGGCGCAGTAGCGGAAACCACCCGGCAAGGGCTCGTAGCCCTGCTGGTACTTCGGTTGCGCCGTCGCGGTGACCGCGGCCAATGTGCGGCCGTGGAAGGAACCCTCGAAGGTCAGGATCACGCGCCGTTCGGGCGGGCGCCCCTCGGCCGTCGCCCATTTGCGCACGAGCTTGATGGCAGCTTCGTTCGCTTCGGTGCCGGAATTGCACAGGAATACCCGCTCGGCAAAACCCGAGGCCTGCACCAGCTCTTCGGCCAGGCGCAGCGGCGGCTCGCTGACGAAGACATTGCTGGTATGCCAAAGCCGACCGGCCTGCTGCTGCAACGCGGCCAGCAATTCCGGATCGGCGTGCCCCAGCGAATTCACCGCGATACCGGCGCTGAAATCGATGTAATCTCGTCCTTCGCTATCCCACACACGGGAACCGCTGCCGCGTTCCAGCACGATGCGGCGCGGCTGGTAGACCGGAACGTAATAGCGGTCAGCGCGCGCGAGCAACGCGGCGGAATCGGAGGAAGCGGGCGAAGAGCTCACGATGGCACAGGCGCGGACGGAGGGAACGCCCATTATGCGCGTGCAGGCCCGGCCGCTGGGTAGCGCATAAGTCCGGCCGTCGCCGCATCAGCAGTATCGACCCTGGCCTTTGTCTTTTCGCGCGCTGCTGCCCACACTGCCGTGATTGCCCAGCGGGAGAGTGCCCATGCGTTTCGAAACCCTGGCCGTCCACGCGGGCGGCGAACCTGATGCGGAAACCGGCGCGATCGCGCCGCCGATCCATATGGCCACTACATTCCGCCACGGCCCAGCCGGTGAACGCCAAGCCGGCTTTGAGTACGTGCGCGAAGGCAACCCGACCCAGGAAAGACTGGAAACAGCCCTGGCCGCGCTGGAACAGGGCGAGGCGGCGCTGGCTTTCGGCTCGGGCATGGCGGCGATGACGGCGCTGCTCGAATCGCTGCCGGCCGGGACGACGGTGCTCATTCCGACCGACTGCTACACCGGCCTGCGAGTGCTTGCCGAAGAATTCCTACCTCGCTGCGGTGTAAATGCGATCGCCACCGACATGGCCGACCTCGCGGCGGTCGACACCCGGTTACGCGCCGGCGCACATGCGGTCTGGCTGGAGACACCATCGAATCCGCAGCTGCAGTTGGCCGATATCGCCGCCATCGCGGCGCTCGCAAAGAACGCCGGTGCGGCGCTTTTCTGCGACAACACCTTCGCCACGCCAGCTCTGCAACGTCCGCTGAGCCTGGGCGCCGACGTGGTCATGCACTCCACCACCAAGTATTTCGGCGGCCATAGCGATGTCATGGGCGGCGCTCTGGTATTCGCACGCGGCGACACACTGTACGCTCGGGTCGCTCATCGCCGACACGTCACCGGCGGCGTGCTCGCACCGTTCAACGCGTGGATGACCTTGCGCGGACTGCGTTCATTGCCGGCGCGCATGAGCTGGCATTGCGCGAACGCGCGGCGGATCGCCGAGTTTCTCGCAGGTCATGCACGCGTCGTGGCAGTCAACTACCCCGGGCTTGCCGACCATGCCGGCCATGCGATCGCCCGCCGGCAGATGTCCGATTTCGGCGCGATGCTGAGCTTCCGTGTCGCTGGCGGCCGCGATGCCGCCCTGGCCGCCGCCGGGCGTTTGCAACTCATCCACAATGCAACAAGCCTCGGCGGCTGCGAGACCCTGATCGAGCATCGCGCGTCAGTCGAAGGGACGAATCCGGTTTCGCCGCAGGATCTGCTGCGTCTTTCGGTCGGACTCGAACACGCGGACGACCTGATCGCCGATCTCGACCAGGCCCTCACCGGGTAAAGCACAGATTTCTACCAGCTGCCGATATTTGGCATCGATGCCCAGGGTTCTTGCGGCGCCAGCGCGGCGCCGTTCTGCAGCAGCTCGATCGAGATATGGTCGGGCGAGCGCACGAAAGCCATCCGGCCGTCGCGCGGCGGTCGGTTGATCGTCACCCCATGCTGTTGCAGGCGTTCGCAGGCTGCATAGATGTCATCTACGCCAAACGCCAGATGACCGAAGTTGCGTGCGCCGCCGTAGTCCTCGTCGTCATAGTTGTAGGTCAGCTCCACCTCGGACTGCGGATTTTCTGGGGCACCGAGGTAGACCAGAGTGAAACGGCCTTGCGGATAGTCGTTGCGGCGCGTTTCGACCAGACCCAGCGCGTCGCGGAAGAAACGCACGCTGGCGTCGAGGTCGCGCACGCGCACCATCGCATGCAGGTATCGCATTGGCTTGCTCCAGGAGTGACAGGCTGTCAGGCGATGGGGCCGGATCAGTCGAGGAACAAGTCCGGCAGCAGTGTCTTGCCCGGTGCCACCGCGTAGTGGCCGAGATCCTTGACGCCGGCGCGCTTGAGCACTTCTTCATCGAGCAGGAACTGGCCGCTGAGCTGGCGCGCCGGCTGGGTGAAGATCCAGTGCGCCGCATCGGCCATGATCTCGGGTTTGCGGCAATTCTCCGGACGCGCCATGCCGCCGAGCATGGCCAGAGCCGCCGTGTCGATGACGGTGCGCGGCCACAGCGCATTGACCGCGATGCCATCCTTGGCGAGTTCCGCTGCGAGCCCGAACGCGGCCATGCTCATGCCGTACTTGGACATGGTGTACGCGGTGTGATGCTGGAACCATTTGCTCGCCAGGTTCAGCGGTGGAGCCAGCATGAGCACGTGCGGATTCAGCGATTTCTTGAGTTGCTGCAGGCAGGCCTGCGTGCACAGGTAACTGCCGCGCACATTGACCTGGTGCATCAGGTCGTAGCGCTTCATCGGCGTGCCGGAGATACCGGCGAGCCAGATCGCGCTCGCGTTGTTGACGAGGATATCGATGCCGCCGAAGCGCTCCACCGCCTTCGCCACGGCAGCCTGCACTTCAGCTTCCTCGCGCACATCGACCTTTAGCGGCAGTGCCTTGCCACCGGCGGCTTCGATTTCCTCGGCCGCCGAATAGATGGTGCCGGGCAGTTTGGGATTGGCCACGCTGGACTTAGCCGCGATCACGATATTCGCGCCATCGCGCGCCGCGCGCTTGGCAATGGCCAGGCCGATTCCGCGCGATGCGCCGGTGATGAACAGCGTGCGGCCTTTGAGATGGCTCATGGATTTTCCAGTCGCGTATCAGGGCGGGTCAGCATCCGCGACTCGCACGAATCGGGCAAGAGCCCGCCGCAACAGATCGTCTAGGCCGACTGGAATCGTGGAATGCAGCGCATCAGGCAATCCAGTCGCTGCAACGGATCGGTGAGCTGCAACCAGTGCTGTCGTTCGGCCGCCTCGACCGGCAGCAGTTCCGCCAAGCGGAAGCCGACCCAGCTTGCGTCGTCGAAGCGCTGCCGATCGGCACGCGCATGCTGGCCGCCAACCTGCTCGAGCAGACGCTCGAGAATGACCGCGAGCAAACCATATTCCGGCGGCAAGGTGATTTCCGGTTCGTCGGGCCACCAGCGCACGAGGCCATGAATCAGACCATTGTCGCGCACGCGTGTCGATGCGGCACGGAAGCGGCGGCTGCCTCGCGCACGGATACCGAGCAGGCCGTCAGATAGCGAATAGAAATCTTCGATGTGCGCCAGCGTGCCGACTGCCGCCGGAGTGGCCGGCTCGCCGGCTTCGCGTCCGGCCAGAATCAGGCAGACCCCGAAACCGCTGTCGTTACGGCTGCACTCGCGCACCAGATCGAGGTAGCGCGGCTCGAAGATGCGCAGCGACAGGTGGCCGCCGGGAAACAGCACGGCGTTGAGCGGAAACAGCGGGATATCGTCCTGATTCACGCGCGGAGTGTAGGTGCGTGTGTACCGCAAGGCGATAGACGGCCGGTATGCGTCGACACACTGACTACCTCAGGCATCGTCGTGCGCGAGCAACGCCGCGAAGCGGCGCGGCGCGTTCTCGAAACCGCCATTGGACATGAAGACCACATGGTCGCCGGCGCGAACCTGCGTGCGCAGCGCAGCCAGCAGCGCGTCGACGGTCGCCGCAGTCGCGCCGCGACCATGCAACGCATCGGTGACGCGCGCCGCATCCCACGGCAATTCGGCGCGCTGAAGCAATACGACGGCATCGGCATCCCGCAGCGACGGCGCGAGTTCTTGCGCATGCGCGCCCTGGCGCATGGAATTGGAGCGCGGCTCCAGCCCGACGAGGATGCGTCCGGTGCCGACGCGAGCGCGCAGCCCGGCCAGTGTGGTAGCAATCGCGGAGGGATGATGGGCGAAGTCGTCGTAGACGCTGATGCCTGCAGTGTCGGCGACGCGCTCCATACGGCGGCGCGCGCTGCGGAACGTCGCCAGGGCTGCGATCGCTGCGGTGATATCGACACCGGCTGCATCGGCTGCCGCCAGTGCGGCGAGCGCATTCATCACGTTGTGCCGGCCCATCAGATCCCAGCGCACTTCGCCACGATCGGTGCCTCCGGCCAGCACACGGAACGCCGAGCCATCGGCCGCGCTCAGACGCGCCTGCCAGTCGCCGCTGTCGAGGCCGAAGCGCGTGACGGGTGTCCAGCAGCCTTGAGCCAACACCTCGGCCAGATGCGCGTCTTCCGCATTGACGATGAGCCGGCCGCTGCCGGGCACGGTGCGGACCAAGTGATGGAACTGGCGCTGGATCGCAGCCACGTCCGGGAAAATGTCCGCGTGATCGAATTCGAGATTGTTGAGAATCGCTATGTGCGGACGGTAGTGGACGAACTTGGAACGCTTGTCGAAGAAGGCCGTATCGTATTCGTCGGCCTCGATCACAAATGCCGCGCCGCGGCCGAGCCGCGCCGACACATCGAAATTCTGCGGCACGCCGCCGACGAGAAAACCGGGCTCGCGGCCGCAGGCCTCGAGAATCCAGGCGAGCATGGCGGTGGTCGTCGTCTTGCCATGCGTGCCGGCGACCGCGAACACCTGGCGGCCACGCAATACTTGTTCGCCGAGCCACTGCGGGCCAGACACGTAGGTCAGGCCAGCATCAAGAAAATGCTCGACCGCGGCGTTGCCGCGCGACAGCGCGTTGCCGACGACGATCTGGTCTGGCGCCGGCTGCAGATGCGCCGCGCTGTACCCGGACTTGAGCACGATGCCGAGTTGCTCAAGCTGCGTGCTCATCGGCGGGTAGACGTTCTGGTCCGACCCTTCGACCGTGTGGCCGAGTTCCCGCGCCAACGCAGCAACGCCACCCATGAAGGTGCCGCAGATGCCCAGGATATGCAGATGCATGAATCAGCTTCCTTCGGATACGCCGAACAATGCGCCAAGCACGACCTGCGCAGCGAAAAACAAGCCGGTATTGATCAGCAACGCCGCCAGCAGGCGGATTTCGAGTGCGGCGCGCAGGATGTGCGCATCGACGATGATGCGCCAGACACCCAAGGCAAGCAGCAGTAGCGACGCGATGGCAGCGACGCCATTGACGTTGTCCGGCGTCGGCGCATTGCGGCTGAACGGTTCGAAGATCGGCAGCAACGGCAAGACCACGGCGGTGAACAGCACGTCCACGAGGAGGCTCGCGAACGCAGTCTGGACGAAGCGCGCCTGGTGCTGCAGGACGTTCAACAGCAGGTAGAGGAACCCGAGGTGCAGCAGCAGCCCGGACAGTACGCGCAGCAGCGTATCGGTTTGCTTGGGCATCAGAATGCTGCCCGCCCATAGCGAGATCAGCACGCAGACGACCGCAACGATCGCGAGCAGCAACGGGGAATAGGGCAAATCCTGCGGGCCGCGCCGCAGGAACAGGATGTCGCGAAGGATCACCAACAGTGCAGGCATTGCCTCGTCCGAATTTCGGCCCAGCGCGACACGTCCGCTGCAACCCATCGGGTCGCGGCGACGGCGTCACATGAAAAGCAGCTCAGGCCGCGCGCCGCGGCAGCGACGAGAGAATCCGCTGGTAGACGTCGCGCAGCTCGCCGACGCCGTCGAGCACGGTGAGCCGGCCTTGTTGCTCGTAGAAACCCGCTACGGGAGCCGTCTGTTCGGCGTAGACGCGGAGGCGTTCACGCACGGTATCCGGCGTATCGTCCTTGCGATTTTCAGCAGCCGCGCGACCGGCAAGGCGGTCGACGATCATTTCGCTCGGAACCACGAGCTGCAACGCCACGTCTACCGGCTGCTGCAGACGCTCGAGCAGATGTTGCAGTGCTTCGCACTGGGCCAGATTGCGCGGATAGCCGTCGAGGATGAACCCGGCACGCGCGTCGGGTTGGGCCAGCCGTTCCTCGAGCATGCCGAGCACGATGTCGTCGGAGACCAACTGACCCGAATCCATGACCGACTTGGCCTTGACGCCCAAGGCCGTTCCGGCCTTGACGGCGGCACGCAGCAGATCGCCGGTGGAAATGTGCGGAATGTTCAAATCCGCCTTTAACAGACCCGCCTGGGTGCCCTTGCCCGAACCGGGCGCCCCGAGTAGCACGATACGCATGGATGGATGATTCCTGGAGAGGCCGCGGCAGTCCGGGCCTAGGTTAGACTCTGGCGTGAACGCTAGCGGGCGCCACCCGGTTAGTCAAACAACCGGCGCCGCGTTGCTGCGCTGCGACGAAGCCGCGCCACGGGCACCCGGCCACCAGCACACCGCTCCGAATATCCCGCAACCAGGCCACTGCGGTGGCCATCAAGGAGTGCTTCATGCCCCAAGGCAAGCTGCTGTATGCCCAGTCCGGCGGCGTCACCGCCGTCATCAACGCCACCGCGGCCGCGGTGATCGAAACCGCGCGTGCCAACGGCGTGCCGGTGCTCGCAGGACGCAACGGCATCATCGGCGTGCTGCGTGAGGAACTCATCGACACCCGCAAGGAAAGTGCCGCGGCGATTGCGGCATTGCGCCACACCCCAGGCGGCGCGTTTGGTTCCTGCCGCTTCAAACTGAAGTCACTCGACCACAGCCGCGCCCAGTACGAACGCCTGATCGACGTGCTGCGCGCGCACGAAGTCCGCTATTTTCTCTACAACGGCGGCAACGACTCAGCCGACACCTCGCACAAAATCTCGCAGATCGCCGAGGCACTGGGCTATCCGCTGATCTGCATCGGCGTACCCAAGACCGTCGACAACGATCTTGCCGTAACCGACTGCTGCCCAGGATTCGGCTCCGTGGCGAAATACACGGCGTTGTCGATCCTCGAGGCCGGCTTCGACGTCGAGTCCATGGCCGAATCCTCGACCAAGGTCTTCATCATGGAAGTCATGGGCCGCCATGCGGGCTGGATCGCGGCCGCCGCCGGCCTGGCCGGCAGCAACGCCGACGAGCCGCCGCACCTGATCCTGTTTCCTGAAGTCACCTTTGACGAGGAAACCTTCCTGGCCAAGGTCAAGGCAACCGTCGAGCGGGTCGGCTACTGCACCGTTGTCGCCTCCGAAGGGCTGAAGAACGCCGCTGGCGAATTTCTTGCCGAAGCCGGCACGCGCGACGCGTTTGGCCACAGCCAGCTCGGCGGCCTGGCGCCAGTGCTGGCGCAACTGGTCAAGAGCAGGCTCGGTTACAAATACCATTGGGCACTGCCGGACTACTTGCAGCGTTCGGCGCGGCACATCGCCTCGCAGACTGACGTCGATCACGCCAGCGCGGTGGGCAGGGCCGCGGTCGAGCTGGCCCTCGCCGGCAAGAACGCCATGATGCCCGTGATCAAGCGCACGTCGGATTCGCCGTACCGCTGGAAGATCGAAGCTGCACCGCTGTCCAAGGTGGCCAACCACGAGAAGAAGCTGCCGAAGAACTACATCCGCAAGGATGGCTACGGCATTACCGAGGCCGCGCGGCGCTACCTGGAGCCGCTGATCCGCGGCGAAGCATATCCGCCCTACGCGAAGAACGGCTTGCCCAGATATGCGCGGCTCAAGAAAGTGCTGGTCGCCCGGAAGCTGCCGGAATACCAGATCATCGACAAATAGGGTCGAGACACTACGCGCAGCCGCCGGCAGGCCGGCTGCGCGAGCGCGCAGGTCAGGCCGTGGGATTGCCAAAGCGGTTCGGACCCGGCGTGCCAGGTATGAATCCGTTGAAGATCAGCGCGATCAGGCCGCCGACTGCCGGCACCAAGCCTATCAATATCCACCATGCCGATTTGTCAACATCGTGCCATCGCTTGGCCTGAACCGCGAGCGCGGGCCAGATGACGGCGAGGCCGGCGACGCCGAACAGAATGCTGCTCATGCTGCCGGCGGCTTCCGGATTGCTCATATCCGTGGTCATGAAGACGACGCCGGCAAGGATGCAGAACAACACGATCACCGCCACGGTGAATCCCCAATACGTGGCGCGGCCAATGCGACCGTCGAACGAAAACAGCAACTGCCCCCAATTCATGGCTGATCTCCATTGAGTAATACGCGCCGGACAGTCGTCTCGGCGGGCGAACCCGCTGCCGTAGCATCAGGCAGGCGGATCAACGCAATGAACGTGCCTCGAGGGCCACAACGAACACGCGCCTACGCAGATGCCGAGTCGCGGCGCTGCCCACTGCAGCGCAGTCATTGCTGCGCCTATTGCAGCGCAAAAAACACCGGCGCGATCCGTGGCTATACTCGCCGGGTAGGTCTGCTGTACTTCCGCTTGAGTGTGCCGTCAGGTTCGCCAGCCCCGGGGGAAAGGGTCGTCGAACGGGGTGAGTGCGTGTCCGGAAGCTGACTGCCCCTGCCTGCAGGGAACAGTTGCGGTAACTGCGCGTCCGGATCACCGATTCCACCCGCTGCCGGCCCATTCGGGTTCTTCGGTACATGGGTGTGATGGGAGGATTCGATGCTGCAACAGTACGGTTTGTGGATTGCCCTGGCGTGTGCGCTACTGGCCCTCGCCTATGGCGGCTGGTCGATCAGCTGGATCATGGCCAAGCCGGCCGGCAACGAACGCATGCAGGAAATCGCGGCGGCGATCCAGCAAGGGGCACGCGCTTATCTGAACCGGCAATACGCGACCATTGCCGTGGTCGGTGTCGTGCTGTTCGTGGTCGTGGGTTTTGCGCTGCATTGGTCCACGGCGATCGGCTTTGCGATTGGCGCGATCCTGTCCGGGCTTGCTGGCTATGTCGGCATGAACATCTCGGTGCGCGCGAACGTGCGCACCGCCGAAGCCGCGCGCAGCGGCATCAGCGCCGCGCTCGACGTCGCGTTCCGCGGCGGCGCAATTACCGGCATGCTCGTGGTGGGCCTCGGTCTGCTCGGCGTTGCGGGCTACTACGCCGTGCTCCTGCAGCTCGGCTATAGCGTCAACGACGCGCTGCACGCGCTGGTCGGATTTGCGTTCGGTTCCTCGCTGATCTCGATCTTCGCGCGCCTCGGTGGCGGCATCTTCACCAAGGGCGCAGATGTCGGCGCCGATCTGGTCGGCAAGGTTGAAGCCGGCATTCCGGAGGATGACCCGCGCAACCCGGCCGTCATTGCCGACAATGTTGGCGACAATGTCGGCGACTGTGCCGGCATGGCGGCGGATCTGTTCGAAACCTATGCAGTCACGGTCATCGCGACCATGCTGCTCGGCGGTGTCATGGCGGCGAAGATCGGCATCGACGCGGCGACTGCGGCGCTTTATCCGCTGGTGCTTGGCGGCGTGTCCATCATTGCGTCGATCATCGGCACATTCTTCGTGAAGACCAAGCCAGGCGCGAAGATCATGAACGCGCTTTACGCGGGCGTGATCGTATCCGGCGTCCTCGCAGCCATCGCGTTCTACCCGATCACTACGGCGTTCATGGCCACGGCTATCGTCGGTCCGATGAAGATCTACGGCTGCGCCCTGATCGGCCTGGCCCTGACGGCGGCCATGGTCGTCATCACCGAGTACTACACCGCGACCGAATACGGCCCGGTCCGGCATGTGGCAAAGGCCTCCACCACCGGTCATGCCACCAACATCATTGCCGGCATCGGCATCTCGATGAAGTCATGCGCATGGCCGGTACTCGCCGTCTGCGCCTCGATCTGGGGTTCGTTCCACCTCGGCGGGCTATACGGCATCGCGATCGCCGCGACCTCGATGCTGTCGATGACCGGGATGATCGTGGCGCTCGACGCCTACGGTCCGATCACCGACAACGCCGGCGGCATCGCCGAGATGGCCGAGCTGCCGCCGGAAGTGCGCGCGGTGACCGACCCGCTTGACGCCGTGGGCAACACCACCAAGGCCGTGACCAAGGGTTACGCGATCGGTTCGGCCGGCCTGGCCGCGCTCGTGCTGTTCGCCGACTACACGCATAACCTGGAAGCCGCCGGCAAGATTGCGACCTTCGACCTGTCCAACCACCTGGTCATCATCGGCCTGTTTCTGGGCGGACTGATTCCGTACCTGTTCGGCGCGATGGCGATGGAGGCGGTGGGCCGCTCGGCCAGTGCCGTGGTCGAGGAAGTTCGCCGCCAGTTCCGCGAAATCCCCGGCATCATGGAAGGCACGGCCAAGCCCGATTATTCGCGCGCAGTCGATATGCTGACCAAGGCGGCGATCAAGGAAATGATGTGGCCGTCGCTGCTGCCTGTCGGCGCACCGATCGCCGTCGCGTTCCTGCTAGGGCCGCAGGCGCTGGGCGGTCTTCTGATCGGCACCATCGTCACCGGACTGTTCGTGGCCATCTCGATGACCACCGGCGGCGGTGCCTGGGACAACGCGAAGAAGTACATCGAGGACGGCCACTACGGCGGCAAGGGCTCGGACGCACACAAGGCGGCGGTGACCGGCGATACCGTCGGCGATCCGTACAAGGACACTGCAGGTCCGGCGGTCAACCCGCTGATCAAGATCATCAATATCGTGGCTCTGCTGCTGGTGCCCCTGCTGTAACCATCCATGCGCCTCACCGGGGACTGTCCGGTGCGAGTCATCCGGAACGCCTGCCTCGTGCAGGCGTTCTTGTTTTCCGGACGACACACAGCCGCTACGGCGCGTGAGCTAAGGACCCTTCCGGGGCCTGCAATGGTGCGTCGCAGCAGGGTTTTGCCTTATCCTTCGCGCCCTTCTGCCCCGCCCGGGGCCTAATCCTGGAAACTGCAATGGGTCTGGATCGCGTCCCCACCGGCAAAGATGTGCCACATGAAATCAACGTCATCATCGAAATCCCCAAGGATGCGGAACCGGTGAAGTACGAGGTCGACAAGGCCAGCGGTGCGATCTTCGTCGATCGCGTGCTGTCGACCCCGATGCGCTATCCCTGCAACTACGGCTATGTGCCCAATACCCTGGGCGGCGACGGCGATCCACTCGACGCGCTGGTGATTCTGCCGCTGCCGCTGGTTCCGGGCGCGGTGATCCGATGCCGCCCGGTCGGCGTGCTGCGCATGACCGACGAAGCCGGCAGCGACGAGAAGCTGGTCGTGGTGCCGATTTCCAAGGTGTTCGCCGGCTATGCGCACATCGAGGACATCAAGCAGGTTTCGACGCATTGGCTCGAGCGCATCGGCCATTTCTTCGAGCACTACAAGGACCTGGAAAAGGGCAAGTGGGTCAAGGTCGACGGCTGGGACGGCGCGGACGGCGCCAAGAAGGACGTGCTCGACGGCATCGCGCGCTACGAGGCGGATCAGACGGGCTGAGGCTTCAGTCCGCTGTCCCGATGAAAAAAGCGGCCGATGGCCGCTTTTTTTCGTTTCCGCCCCCACGCGAGTCCGCTCAGCCGCGTTCGAGCAGCGATATCAGGTCGATGATGGCCGCGTTCGCGCGCGACACGTAGTTCGCCATCACCAGAGAATGGTTGGCGAAGAAACCGAACGGCGTGCCGTTGAGCACGACCGGGCTGCCCAGCCCTTTTTGCGCCTCTTCCAGCTCACGCACGACCTGCTGCAGGCTCACCTGGGCATTCTTGTCGCGCAGCACCGGTCCGAAATCGCGCTGCAGAGCGTGCAACTGCTGCAACAGCGCCCAGGTATAGCCGCGCGACTCGTAGAACACATTGTCGATCTGCAGCCACGGCGTCTGCACTACCCGCAAGCCTCCGCCCGGCGTCGACTGCTGCGCGTTGCGATCGCCGGCCAGATCCGTATCCAGGCGTGCCTGCCCGACGCTCGCCGACAACCGCTGCGAGAGCGAACCCAGGCGGCTTGACACCACACGCAGGTAGTTCACGAGATTGTCGGCGCGGGCATAGAACTGCGCGTCGTTCTGATCACCGTCGGCCAGACGTACCAGATAACTGTTCAGATACGACGCAGCCTTGCGGTATTGGCTTTCCGAACTGGGGAGCAGCCAGCGATCATTCGGACTGGACAGCAGCGGCTCGGCCTCCACCAGGTCCTTGTCCTCGGCGCTCTGCGTCTGCGAGCGACTGAAATCGCTGCGCAAAAAGCGGCTGAGGTCTCGACTGGCGCTGATCACGCCGAATTCCCAGTTGGGTACATTGTCCATGAACACGCCCGGCGGCAGCAGGTCGTTGCTCAGATAGCCACCGCGCTTGTCGAGCAGGGTTTCGATGCTGGCGATCAGGGTTGCGGTCGTGACACTGCCGACGACGACGGGCTGGCTGACCGCCTGCGCGCGGCGATCTGCCTCGCGCTGCACATCGAGCGAAGCAGGTTCGTAGCTCCACCACCACATCAGTCCGACCAAAAGCAGCGCCAGAACGAGCAGCAGCGTGCTTGCGGCGCCGATCCAGGGCAGCCGCTTGCGCGTGGCGATCAGGGGATCGGTCGGACTCATGGCAGGTTCCTTAGGTGCAATGGATGGAATTCTTGGGTGTACATCGCCGACGATCAAGTGCGACGACGGTACTGGAATCGCGACGGTTGGTCGTTATGATCCGCCGCCGGGGGGCCGGCTGGCTCAGAGGGGAACACATGTACACCATATCAAGTGGACGCCGCGCGAGCGTCCTGATCGCGTTCGCGCGTATTTTGTTCATTGGTGGCCTGACGCCCGCCGCGGCGGAAGCGGCCACGTTCACCGTATCCAACACCGGCGATACGGGCACTGGCAGCCTGCGCGATGCGGTCGATCAGGCCAACCGCAGTGCCGGCGCGGACACGATCACTTTTGGTGGCGGAGTCAGCGGCACAATCACCTTTTCCAGCGGCGCGATAGAGATCTTCGACGCGCTGACGATTATCGGGCCGGGTGCGCCACGCCTGAGTCTGAGTGGCAACAACACCTCGCGCATATTCCACGTCGCACCGACGACCCCGGGGGACGTCTTTGCGGTAAGCATCAGCGGACTCAGCCTGATCAATGCCAGCACGCCGGACGACGGTGGCGCGGTCTTTGTCGGTGACAGTGACCTGACCGTTTCGAACTGCGTGTTCCGGAACAACACGGCGCAACGTGGCGGCGGCCTTTATGCGTTTCCGGCCGCGTCGACGACGCTGACCCTGCGCAACACCCGCTTTGAGAACAACAACGCAAGTGCTGACGGCGGCGGCTTCGGCGCGCAGGACATCGATTCTGTGGTGGTCGAAAACGTCGCGGCTACCGGCAACATCGCCGCGAAGAACGGTGGCGGCGCCTTCATCCGTGCGGTCAGTCTGAACATCTCGTTGAGCGACTTCAGCAACAACACCAGCAGCACCGTCGCACCGGGCGTTGGCGGCATCTCTGGCGGAGGCGGCCTGCGCATCGACGGCTCCAAGGCGACTGCGACCGCAACGATCAGCGCGACGCGGCTCAACAGCAACACCAGCCAGAAGGGCCAGGGAGGCGCGCTGTGGATCAGCGCGCTACCGCCGGACGCGCTGCCGATCGTCGCCCAATCGACGCTGGAGCGCGTGCAAGTGAGCGGCAACACGGCCGATCTCGCCGGCGGAGGCATATTCGGCGGTCAAGTTAACGTTACGCTGCGGGACAGCAGCATAACCAGCAACAACGCCCAGCAGGCCGGCGGCGGCATCGCCTTCCAAAACGCGGGTGCGTTGACCCTCGCCAACCTGACCCTGGCCGGAAACGCCAGCGCGCTGGCCAATGGCGGCGGCATGTACAGCGCGGGTGCGACGGCCCTTTCCGTTGCGTCCAGCACTATCGCAGGCAACTCCGCCGTGAGCGGCGGCGGCATCGCGCGGGACGGTACCGGCGCAACGCTGCGCAACAGCATCGTCGCCAATAACAATGCGCCGGCGTCGCCTGACCTGAGCGGCGTATTCGCGCCGAATTACACATTGGTCAAAAATCCCGCGGGCGCGACGCTCGCGACCGGGAGCGGCAACCTCACCACCGGCACGGACCCGCTGCTCGGTGCGCTTGGAGTCAACGGCGGCCCAACGCTGAGCCTGCTTCCGGCCGTCGGCAGTCCGGTGCTCAACGCCGGCGACCCCGCGGGCGCCGGACTGCCCACCACCGATCAGCGCGGCCTGCCGCGCGTAAGCGGCGGTCGCGTCGAACTCGGCGCAGTCGAGCGTCAGTCGCCGGAAGACGTGATCTTCCGCAACGGGTTCTAGCGACTCCACCAGACAAATCGATAGCAACTCGCTTGGCCTGGCCGTGCAGGACACTGCTGCACACTTGGCCAACAGCGAGGGCAATTGGCCGCGCTGCGCAGCAGTGTCCTGCACGACCATGCCTTCGCGACCCTTCTACCGATTTGCTCGTTACAAGCCACTAGCGCTGCCCGACTTTGCACCCGGAAACGGGAGCCGAAGCTCCCGTTTTCTGCGCAGCGAGTACGCGGGCTTCAGGCTTCGCGGTACAGCTGAGCGCCGCCATCGCGGAATTCCTGAGCCTTGCTTTGCATGCCTTCCTCGATCGCGGTTGCTTCGCTGACGCCTTTTTCCGCGGCGTAATCGCGCACATCCTGCGTGATCTTCATCGAGCAGAAGTGAGGTCCGCACATCGAGCAGAAATGGGCCACCTTGTGCGCGTCCTTGGGCAGGGTTTCGTCATGGAACTCCTGCGCCTTTTCCGGATCGAGACCCAGGTTGAACTGGTCCTGCCAGCGGAATTCGAAACGCGCCTTGGACAACGCGTTGTCACGGGCCTGGGCGCCGGGATGGCCCTTGGCAAGGTCGGCTGCGTGGGCGGCGATCTTGTAGGCGATGATGCCGTCGCGCACGTCCTGCTTGTTCGGCAGGCCCAGATGTTCTTTGGGCGTGACATAGCACAGCATCGCGGTGCCGAACCAGCCGATCATCGCAGCACCGATCGCGCTCGTGATGTGGTCGTAGCCCGGCGCGATATCCGTGGTCAGCGGTCCGAGCGTGTAGAACGGCGCCTCGCTGCAGACGCGCAGCTGACGCTCCATGTTTTCCTTGATGAGCTGCATGGGCACATGGCCCGGCCCCTCGATCATGGTCTGCACGTCGTGCTTCCACGCGATATGGGTTAGCTCTCCCAAAGTATCGAGTTCGGCGAACTGCGCCGCGTCGTTGGCATCGGCGATGGAACCTGGACGCAGGCCGTCGCCGAGCGAGAACGCGACATCGTAGGCCTTCATGATTTCGCAGATTTCCTCGAAATGCGTATAGAGGAAATTTTCGCGGTGGTGGGCAAGGCACCACTTCGCGAGTATTGAACCGCCGCGGCTGACAATGCCGGTGACGCGCTTGGCGGTCAGCGGGATGTGGGCCAGACGCACGCCCGCATGGATCGTGAAATAGTCGACGCCCTGCTCCGCCTGCTCGATCAGCGTGTCGCGGAATATTGCCCAGGTCAGCTCTTCGGCCTTGCCGTCGACCTTTTCCAGCGCCTGATAGATCGGCACGGTGCCGATCGGCACCGGCGAATTGCGCAAGATCCATTCGCGGGTTTCATGGATATGCTTGCCGGTGGACAAGTCCATCACGGTATCGCCACCCCAGCGGATCGACCAGACCATTTTTTCGACTTCTTCGGCAATGGACGACGTCACCGCCGAGTTGCCGATGTTGGCGTTGATCTTGGTCAGGAAGTTGCGGCCGATGATCATCGGCTCGGACTCGGGATGGTTGATGTTGTTGGGAATGATCGCGCGGCCGCGCGCGACTTCGTCGCGGACGAACTCGGGCGTGATCCGACCAGGCAACGCAGCGCCGAAGCTCTCGCCCGCATGCTGCACACGCAGGTGCGCTTCAAGAGCCTCGATGCGCTGGTTTTCGCGCAGAGCGACGAACTCCATTTCCGGCGTAACGATGCCCTTGCGCGCATAGTGCATCTGCGTGACGTTGGCGCCAGCCCTGGCGCGCAGCGGGAGATGCAGGTTCGGAAAGCGCACGGCGTCGAGCTTGTGGTCGGACGCACGCTTGCGGCCGAACTCCGAGGTGAGGCCCGGCAGTTCCTCGACGTCGCCGCGCTCGGCGATCCAGCGCGCGCGAAGCGCGGGGAGACCTGCGCTCAGGTCGATCCGGTAATCCGGGTCGGTGTACGGTCCGGACGTGTCGTAGACCGTCACTGGTGCGTTCTTTTCGGCACCAAACATCAGCGGCGTGTCCGAGAGAACGACTTCGCGCAACGGCACGCGCAGATCTTGCCGACTGCCGGCGACATGGATCTTGCGCGAGCCCGGAATGGGGCGCGTCACATGGTCGGACAGTTCCTGGGTCTGGCGCACCAGGTCGGAAGGCAGGGCATTCATCGGCATCGTCCTCAAAGGTCGGGGGACGAAGCGGCGGCGCGCAACGCCACCAACGGCGCTGCAACGAAGCTTCCTACGCCGGCATGATCCGGGTCAGGTACGAAGGGACTCTCTCAGCCCGAACCTCTGGGCACCCCCGCTTCAGAACCGCATTCAAGCACGAAGCGGGGGCCGGCGGCGAGAGCAGCGTGGCGCTCAGGCGCTGCCGCGGCAAGGCGAGTAGGCGCGCACGAACATGTCCACGGTCGCGTTGATATGGTCTTCAATGGCCGTTTCGCAGAACGGTTCGGAGCAACCACACATCATGCGCGCGTGCAGCTCACCCTTCAGGAGACAGAAGAACTGCGAGGTCGCTCGCCATACGTCGGGAATTTCAAGCTTTCCGCCTTCCACCTCGGCCTGCAGGAACGCTTCGAACGCCGCCTGCAACTTTTTCGGACCCGCCTCCCAGAACAATTGTGCGAGCTTGGTGGGCTGCGCCTGCGAGGTCATCATGCGGTGCAACGAAATCGACTCTTCGCTCGTGATCAACGAGAAGAACGCGCGCGCGATCGTCAGCAGTTGACCACGGATGGGGCCCGTCAGATCGGCCAGGAACAGCGCGGGAGGCAGCTGTTCCTCGCACTTGGCCTCGATGACTGACTTGAAGAGCGTCTCCTTGTCATTGAAATGACTGTAGACAGTCAGCTTGGACACGCCAGCTTCCGCGGCGATGGCATCCATGCTGGTGCCGTCGAAGCCGTGGCGGGGGAAAAGACGTTTACCGGCTTCGAGAATCGCCGCGCGCTTTTCTAGGTCTTTCGGCCGCCCGGGAGCGGCCTGTTTCATCACTGATGACATGGCCAATGAATACTAGACAGTGCAGTTTAGTAAAGATACTATACCGGGCAGTTCAGGTAAACCCGTTTGTCTCTGTCGAGGATTGTAACAATGCGCGCCTCTGCTGCCCCCAGTCCGCTGAATCCGCTGCGCCGCCTGGGACTTGGCCTCCTGCTGATTCTTCCCGTGCTGTGGCTTTCTGGCTGTCGTACCCACGCCGAACCGCAGGAACCGATCCGCCCCGCCATCGTCGCACGTCCGCAGTCCGCTGCGGCCGAAGCCGGCAACTTATATAGTGGCGACATCAAGGCTCGCTACGAGAGCACTCTGGGCTTCCGCGTCGGCGGCAAGATACGCCAGCGCCGCGTCGATGTTGGCGCTCATGTGAAAGCTGGCGACCTCATCGCCGAACTCGACCCTCAAGACTTGCAGCTCCAAGCCGGCAGCGCGCGTGCGGCGCTCGCTGCGGCGGACGCCGATCTGGCTACAGCCAAGTCCGAACGCGCCCGCTACGAGGCGCTGCGCGGCAAGAACTTCGTCAGCGAAACCCAGTTCGATGCGGTCGACAACCGCCTGAAGGCGGCGGCAGCACGAGCGACGGAAGCCCGCGCAACGCTGAACGTCGCCCAGAATCAGGCCGGCTACAGCGAGCTTCGCGCCGATCACGACGGTGTGATCACGTCAATCGTCGTCGAAGCCGGCCAGGTCGTGGCTCCAGGCCAGACGATCGCCTCGCTGGCGCGCGATGGCGAGCGCGAAGTCGAGATCAGCGTGCCCGAGAGCCGCATCTCCGACTACCGCAAGGACCAGGCCGCCACAATCGAACTCTGGGCCGAATCCGGTATACACCTCGCCGGCACGCTGCGCGAGATCGCGCCGGAAGCCGACTCGACGACACGGACCTTCCGCGTCCGCGTCGCCCTCGGCGACAGTTCGGACAGGGCCAAACTCGGCCAGACTGCACGCGTATTCTTCAGTGGCACCGAAAGTAATGCCGCCCATCTGATCCCGCTCTCCGCACTGTATGAGAAGGATGGCAAACCAGCAGTGTGGCTGGTCGACGCCAAGACACGTCAGGTGCATCTCGCGTCGGTCACCGTCCGCGCCTATCGTGAACAGGGGGTCGTGCTGACTGACGGGGTGAACACCCAGGACTGGATCATCGCTGCCGGAGTGCACAAGTTGCGCGAAGGCCAGGCCATCCGTCCGGTCGATCACAGTAACAAGCCGCTCACCTTGTAAGCGCTGCGGCCTTGGCTTCCCCGCCCGATCGCTGCACCTGCCACCCTCCCCTTCCCCAGTGGCCGTGCAGCGATCCGGGCACCTCTTACCGAACGCTCCGGGATTGCATCCTTTGCACTCCTGTGCGACCGCCGTTAACCGCCATTCGCCACAAGAACAACAATGAACCAATTCAACTTGTCCGAGTGGGCGCTGAAGAACCAGTCCGTCGTGCGCTACTTCATCGTCGTGCTCGCGCTGGTGGGAATACTGTCGTACCGGTCGCTGGGGCAGTCGGAAGACCCGCCATTCACCTTCAAGGCCATGGTCATTCAAACGACCTGGCCCGGCGCGACCGCCGCCGAGATCAATGAGCAAGTCACCGAACGCATAGAAAAGAAGCTGCAGGAACTGCCGGACCTCGAATTCCTGCGCAGCTATGCGCGCCCCGGCGAATCTCAAATCATCGTCGTCGCCAAGGACTCGCTGGAATCTCGCCATGTGCCGGACCTGTGGTACCAGGTGCGCAAGAAGGTCGGCGATATCCGCCACACATTGCCGCCAGGCGCGCAGGGTCCCTTCTTCAACGATGAATTCGGCGACACCTTCGGCAACATCTATGCACTGACCGGCGACGGGTTCTCCTATGCGCTGCTCAAGGACTACGCCGAACGCCTCAAGCTCGCGATGCTGCGGGTGCCGAATGTGGCGAAAGTCAGTCTCATCGGCCTGCAGGACGAAAAGATCTACATCGAAGTCTCCAATGCGAAGCTCGCTACACTGGGCGTGAGCTTCGCCCAGGTGCAGGCCACGCTCGAGGCGCAGAACGCGATCACACCTGCCGGCAGCTTCGAAACCGCATCGGACCGCATCTACCTGCGCACCTCCGGCGCCTTCGATTCGGAAAAAGCCATCGGAGACATCGCCATTCGCGCCAACGGCCGCCTGTTCCGCCTGAGCGACGTGGCCGAGGTCAAGCGTGCCTATTCCGATCCGCCGCAGCCGCGCATGCGCTTCATGGGCAAGGACGGCATAGGCATTGCCGTGTCGATGAAAAAAGGCGGCGACATCATCGTGCTGGGCCGCGATCTCGACGCCGCGACCAAGCAACTCGAACTCGCACTGCCCACCGGCCTGGAACTCGCCCGTGTCGCCGACCAGCCGCATGCGGTGCAGCGCTCGGTAAACGAGTTCGTACGCACGCTGGCCGAGGCAGTGATCATCGTACTGCTCGTGAGCTTCTTCTCGCTGGGCTTCCGCACCGGTCTGGTCGTGGCGCTGTCGATCCCGTTGGTGCTCGCGATGACCTTCGCGGCGATGAGTTATTTCGGCATCGACCTCCACAAGATCTCGCTCGGTGCGCTGGTACTCGCGCTGGGCTTGCTCGTCGACGATGCCATCATTGCGGTCGAGATGATGGCGGTGAAGATGGAGCAGGGCTACGACCGGGTGAGCGCCGCCGCCTTCGCCTATACCTCGACCGCGTTTCCGATGCTGACCGGCACGCTGGTCACGGCCGCAGGCTTCCTGCCTATCGCCACAGCGCAGTCAGGCACCGGCGAGTACACCCGTTCCATTTTCCAGGTAGTCACCATCGCCCTGATCATCTCGTGGGTCGCGGCGGTCATCTTCATTCCTTACCTGGGCTACAAGCTCCTGCCCGACCTCGGCAAACCGGCCGCTCCGCCGCAACCCGGTTCCTTCGCCGCGCGCGCCGATTCTCTGCGGCGTCGCGCGATCAGCCTGCTGCCGCGCCGCCTGCGTGGCGCACTGGCCGGCGGGCCGGCACACGGGCACGACCACGATCCGTATGCCTCGTCGTTCTACCGTCGCTTCCGCGACGTGGTCGAGTGGTGTGTCTCACATCGCCGGCTCGTCATCGCGTTCACCCTGCTGCTGTTCGTCGCCTCGATCATCGGCTTCCGCTTCGTGCAGCAGCAGTTTTTCCCGGATTCGACCCGGCCCGAGCTGATGGTCGACATGAAGCTGACCGAAGGATCGTCGCTCGAGGCAACCGCGGCCCAGGTCAAGAAACTCGAGCAATGGCTTAGCCAGCGCGCGGAGCTGGAAAACTACGTCAGCTACGTCGGCACCGGCTCTCCGCGCTTCTACCTGCCGCTCGATCAGCAGCTGCCGCAGGCCAGCTTCGCCCAGTTCGTGCTGCTGACGAAAGGGCCGCAGGAACGCGAGCGCCTGCGCGCCGACCTGCTAAAGCTGTTCGAAGTGGACTTTCCCGAAGTACGCGGCCGAGTGCTGCGTCTGGAGAACGGCCCGCCGGTCGGCTATCCGATCCAGTTCCGCGTGTCGGGCGAGGACATCGGCCTGGTGCGCAAGCTCGCACGCGAAGTCGCCGACGAGGTGCGCAAGAATCCGCATATGCGCAATGTGAACCTGGACTGGGACGAACCGAGCAAGGTCATACGTCTCGATATCGACCAGGACCGCGCACGCGTACTCGGCGTCAGCTCGCAGGATTTGTCCAACTTTCTGCAAAGTTCCCTGTCTGGCGTACCGATCTCGATCTACCGCGAAAAGGACGAACTGATCCAGGTGATGCTGCGCGGCCCGGACGAGGAGCGCGCGAAACTGTCGCTGCTGGACAATCTCGCCGTACCGACCGCCTCGGGCAGGACCATACCGCTGAGCCAGATAGCACGCCTGCAATACTCGATCGAGGAAGGCATCATCTGGCGCCGCAACCGACTGCCGACCATCACCGTGCGCGGCGATACGGACGGTCTGATGCAGCCGCCGTCGATCACCGCCGCAATCGATCCGACGCTCGAAGCCGTCCGCGCCAAGCTTCCCGCAGGCTATCTGCTCGAGGTGGGAGGCACGGTCGAGGACTCGGGCAAGGGCCAGCGTTCGGTCAACGCCGGCGTGCCGCTGTTCCTGTTCGTGGTGCTGACCCTGCTGATGCTGCAACTCAAGAGCTTCAGCCGCACCGTGATGGTGTTCCTGACCGCCCCGCTGGGCCTGATCGGCGTGACCCTGTTCCTGCTCGTATTCAACGTGCCGTTCGGTTTCGTGGCCATGCTCGGCACGATCGCACTGTCCGGCATGATCATGCGCAATTCGGTGATCCTTATCGACCAGATCGAGCAGGACATCGCCAAGGGCCACGCGCCCTGGGATGCGATCATCGATGCGACCGTGCGTCGCTTCCGCCCCATCGTGCTCACCGCGCTTGCGGCCATCCTCGCGATGATCCCGCTGTCGCGCAGCGCATTTTTCGGACCGATGGCCGTTGCCATCATGGGTGGCCTGTTCGTTGCAACGGCGCTGACCCTGCTTTTTCTGCCTGCGCTGTATGCCGCGTGGTTCCGGATCAAACGTCCGGACGCGGGGCACGCACCGACCGGCGCATAGGACCAGGACCATGTCACCCATACCCGAACTGCAGTTGAGCCAAACGTTCAAACTCGCCCAACGCGCGTTTTCCGAAGTGCTGGACATGCGTCATTTCGACGCCAGCCTCGCCATGGCGGCGCGCGTACGCATTGCCGCGCTCGACAAACTTGACCTCTCGCGCCTGATTCGCTGGCTGGGCTGGCAGACCCATGCGCGCAACCCGCAGGCGCTCACGCGCATCGAACGCGTCGATCAACGGCTCGCTGCCAGCGTCCTGCACGCCCGTTCACGCCTCCCCGTGAACGGACGTCCGGCCCTGTCCGGAAGTCCGCGCCGGACAGCGTAAGGTGAGTAATGTCAGTTACTTGCGATGACTTCCGGCACTACGGAAGTCGGCTGGGAACAGCGATGCTGAATTTGCCGTAACGGGCGCCAGAGCCTATGCTTTCGCCCCTTTTCCCGTCGGAGTCGCCGCCGTGTCCCTGAATCTCGAAAGGGCTCGTTTCAACATGATCGAGCAGCAGGTGCGTCCCTGGGACGTGCTCGATGCGCGCGTGCTCGCGGTTCTGGGCCAGGTACAACGCGAACACTATGTCAGCGAGGCGCATCGTCAGCTCGCCTTCGCCGACCTGGAGCTGCCGCTGGCGCACGGCGAATTCATGATGAAGCCTGTCGTCGAAGGCCGCGTGCTGCAGGCGCTCGATGTGCAGCCCGGCGACAGCGTTCTCGAAATCGGCACGGGCTCGGGTTTCCTGACCGCTTGCCTCGCCCGCCTAGGCCGCGACGTGGTCAGCGTGGAACAACATGCAGACCTGGCCGCGACGGCGCGCGAGCGCCTGCAGCGCGACGGGATCACCAACGCAAAAGTGGAAGTTGCCGAAGCCGTGCGTGAATTCCAGCCCGGCCGCGAGTTCGATGCCATCGTTCTGACCGGTGCGGTCTGCACGCTGCCGGAGCGCTTCGCGGCCTGGCTCAGGCCCGGCGGACGCCTGTTCGCCGTCATCGGCGAATCACCGGCGCAACAGGCCATTGTGTTTACGCGCGACGGCACCCATTTGCGCGAAATCTCTTTGTTCGAAACCGACCTCGCCTATCTGACGAACGCCGCGCCGCCGAAGCGGTTCAGTCTCTGACAGTCCAGGCCGAGCGAGTTCGCCCCACTTTTGAGCCTTAAATCCAGGACGGCTCCCTTCCAGGAAGCGACAATGACCAAGCGAAACCCGTTCAAGCTGTTGCCCCTGTCACTGGCGCTCGCGCTGGTGCCGGCACTCGCATCGGCCGAAGATTTGATCCAGGTCTACGACCTCGCACGCCAGAACGACCCGGTACTGTCGGGTGCCGAAGCGCAGCGCCTTTCCACGGCCGAGGGTGTCGATCAGGCCACCTCGCAGCTGCTGCCGCAGATCGCCGCAGTGTTCGATTTCAACGACAGCAGCCGCGACCAGTACAGCGCCGGCATATCCGCCGACGCCGAAGGCAACCTCGGCCCACGAGTTTCGACGAGCAATAGCGACGGCCGCAGCACGACACTGAGCGGCACGCTGACCCAGTCCATCCTGGATTTCAGCAAGTGGACCGCGCGCAAGGCGGCGCAGGAACTCGCCCGTCGCGGTGATTCGCTGTATGTGCAGGCCGAGCAGGACCTGTCTATCCGCGTCGCCACAGCGTATTTCGCCGTGCTGACCGCGGAAGACTCGCTGGCCTTTTCCCAGGCCGAAGAAAAGGCACTGAGCCGCCAGCTCGACCAGGCGCAGCAGCGCTTCGAAGTGGGCCTCTCGGCGATCACCGACGTCAACGAAGCCAAGGCCCAGCACGACTCGGCCCGCGCCGCGACGATCAGCGCGCAGAACGCGCTCGACGACGCCCGCGAAGCTTTGCGCGAGATCACCGCGAAGGAGCCGGCGGAACTCGCGCGGCTGCGCGCGGATCTGCCGATGCAGGAACCCGTGCCGAACGACATGCAGGCCTGGGTCGACAAGGCCGTCGCTGAGAACCCGGGTCTGAAGGCGCAGGAATACGCGCTTGCCGCCGCCCGGGCCAACATCAACACCGCACGTTCCGGGCACCTGCCGACGCTGTCGGGCACCGTCAGCTATTCGCGCAACCCGAGTTGGGGCGATGGCGGCTCAAGCGAATTCCCAGGCACGTTTCACAACAACGGCAAGACGACGCAGCACGGTATCGGCCTGCGTCTCACCGTGCCGATCTTTACCGGCGGTTACACCCAATCGCGCGTGCGCCAGGCCGTCTACGACCGCGATGTCACGCAGGATGCGCTGGAGCAGCAGAAGCGCGCGCTCGTGCGCAACACGCGCCTGAACTTCCGCGCCGTCGTCGCCGGCATCAGCGAAGTCGAGGCGCGCAAGCAGGCGGTGGTCTCGGCTAGTAGCGCGCTCGAAGCGACGCAGGCGGGTTTCGAAGTCGGTACGCGCACCATCGTCGACGTGCTCCTGTCGCAGCGCCAGCTCTACCAGGCGCAGCGTGATCACTCGCAGGCACGCCACAGCTTCGTGCTGAACCAGCTACGTCTGCGCCAGTCGGCCGGCAGCATCGGCCCGAACGATCTCAAGGAAGTCAACGCGCTGCTCGAGTGATCCGGATTCCACGCCCGCGGATACGAAAAAAGCGGGCATTGCCCGCTTTTTTCTTGCCCGCCCGAGCTGCGCCGACCTTTTCTACGGCGCCGCCAGCACCGCTTCGATCGCAGCCATGTTGCGTGCGACGGCGCCGCGCTCTCGCTCGAATACCAGGCGCGCCTGCGCGCCCATGCGGCGGCGGCCGTCCTCGTCGGCGAGAAAACGCGCGATGGCCGCGCCCAACGCATCCGCATCGCTGATCTGAGCCGCACCGCCCTGTTGTACCAAGCTGGCCGTGATCGCCTCGAAGTTGAAGGTGTTCGGCCCTACCACGACCGGCACCGATAGCGCCGCGGGCTCCAGTACGTTATGTCCACCGATCGGCACCAGGCTGCCGCCGACGAACGCGATGTCGGAGGCGGCGTAATAGTGCAGAAGTTCACCCAGCGTATCGACGACGAAGCACTGGCTTGCACTGCCGGCGTGCCCGTCCTCGCTGCGCGTGCGCGTGGTGAAGCCAAGGCTGCGGCACGACAGTGCGACCGGCCGGAAGCGTTCCGGATGACGCGGCGCGATCAGCAGCAGTGCGTCGGGAAACCGCCGCAGCACCGCCGCATGCGCCTTCAGTACCGGCAGTTCCTCGCCTTCGTGCGTGCTTGCCGCTATCCAGACCGGGCGGTGCGGTCCCCACTGCCCACGCAGATCGCGTCCGACACGGGCAAGCTCGTCCGGCACGGCCATATCGAACTTGATATTGCCGAGCACCGACAGCCGCTGCGGGTCGGCACCGAGTTCGAGCAACCGCTGCGCATCCGCATCGGACTGCGCAGCCACATGCCGCGCCGAGCGGATGGCCAGGCGCGCCAGCGGCCGCACCGGCCCGTAGCCGCGCAGGCTCTTCTGGGACAGCCGTGCATTCGCCACCACGACAGGAATCCTGCGCCGCTCGCACTCGTGGAACAGGTTCGGCCAGATCTCGGTTTCCATGACCACGCCCAGTCTCGGGCGCACCCGTTCGAGAAAGCGCGCGACCGAGGCTGGCAGATCGTAGGGCAGATACACGTGGAAGACCCGATCGCCGAACAGTTTCTGCACCCGCTCCGAACCCGTCGGTGTAATCGTGGTGATGACGAACGGAAGGTCCGCGTGCCGCAGCATCAGCGCCTCGATCAGCGGCACGGCGGCGTTCACCTCGCCAACCGATACGGCGTGGATCCAGATGCTTTCCTTGAATCGCGGCGACGGAAAGAAGCCGAAGCGCTCGCGCCAGCGCCCCAGATAGCCGCGATAGTGCAGTCCGCGCCGCGCCAGCCGGAACAGGATCACGGGCGTCAGCAGGTACATCACGAGGGTGTAGAGAGAGCGCGGAAACACGACCTGGCTGACGGTTGGCGGCGGCGCAGTATAGCGGCCCCGCGCGAACGCCCACCGGTCGGTGCGCTGCGCTCCGCCGGCCCTGCCGCACCCATCGCCGGAACCCATGGCCTGATCCCCGCTGGGCGGTCGCCCTGTGCCGCAGCGGCAGCCGTGACGCGACACGCTATGGCGTTTGCCAGGGATCGTAGCTGCCGAACCACCACAGCTGTCCCTCCGGATCGCGGCAACCGTAGGCGCGACCGCCGTGCTCCGGACTGTGCAGTTCGTCGACGATCTCCGCGCCAGCGGCCTTGGCCCGCGCGTAATGGCCATCGGTGTCGGCCACGATGCAGTAACAGCTCTGCGTGACGCGGTTGCCGACATCGGCGGGTGCGGCGAAACGCGCGCCCCAGGCGTCGTCCCGTATCGAGCCCAGCATCAGCATGCCGTCGCCGAAACGCAGCTGCGCGTGGGCAATGCCGCCTTCGCCGTCCTCGTAGACGGCGTGTCTTTCGAAACCGAGTACACGGCACAGCCATTCGATCATGGCGGGCGCGTCGCGATAGCGCAGGCTTGGGACGATAGCGCTCGGGCGGGAAGTGGCTTCAGACATGACGGCGACTCCGGGATCGGCATGGGAGGACGGTAGCAAAGCACTGTTTCCGGTTCGGTCAAAGACAGCGTCGTCCTCCAGTGCGCGCAGGCTAGGCGCTCGCCGTGTCACGCAGTCATCCACTGCGGGCTTGCGGCTAAACTCTGGACGATGTCCGCCCCTTCACCAGCTACCGACACGCCGCCTTCGCTGTCCTCGCCCCGTTACTGGCTCTCGCGCATTGGTCTGGCGCTGGTGCGCGGTGTCGCACGTCTGCCACTGCCGTGGCTGCAGCGTCTGGCAGGTGTGCTGGGCTGGTTCGCCGGCGGCCTGCTCGTGACACGCCGGCATATCGCGGCGCGCAACCTGGCCCTGTGTTTTCCGCAACTCGACGAGCGACAGCGTGCCGATCTGCTCGCGGCCAACCTACGCGACAGCGGTCGCATGCTGGTCGAATTCGCCCTGGCCTGGTTCGGCAGCGAGGCGAAGATCGCCGAGATACCCTGCCGCGTGGATGGCCTGGAGCATCTCGAACGGGCCCGCGCCGAGGGCCGCGGCGTGCTGCTCGTCGGCGGACACTTTTCGCATCTGGAGTTGTGCGCGCGGCTCGTGTCGCGGCGCATCCGCATCAGCGGCATGTACCGCGTGATGGACGACGCGGTGTTCGAGCAGGCAGTCCTCACCGCACGGCTGCGCTACGCGCAGGCCATGTTCACCAAGGACGAACTGCGCGCGACGGTCAAATACCTCAAGCGCGGCGGCACGGTCTGGTATGCGCCCGACCAGGACATGCGCGGCAAGGAATCGGTGTTCGTGCCGTTCTTCGGCGTGCCCGCCTCCACGATCACGGCAACCCATCATCTCGCGCGCCTGTCCGGCGCGCAGGTGCTGCCGTTCTTCCACCGGCGCGAGGCCGACGGCGGCTACACGCTACGCCTGGAGGCGCCCCTCGCCAATTTCCCAAGCGACGACGTCGTCGCCGACACCGCGCGCGTGAACCAGGCCATCGAAGCCATGGTGCGCGAAGCGCCGGCGCAGTACCTCTGGCTACACAAGCGCTTCAAGACGCGCCCGCCCGGCGCCGAAACCATCTACTGATCCGGACGGTATCGGATCGCGATACCGGTGCACGAGAGCGCGACGCGGACCGCGCCGGCCGCTAGAGTGTGAACGTCGCGTTCACTTAGGGAAGTCGTCATGCCCTGGCTGTTAGGGTTGATTGGTCTGTTCGTCGGCACGTTTCTCGGCGGTACGCTGTTCTCGCATGGCATGGGCATCGGCGCCGTCTTCGGCACCCTGGCCGGGGTGCTGTTCGGACGCTTGAACGTACTGCAGGGCCGTGTCACGCAGTTGGAGCAGGAAGTCCACACGCTCGAACTCGCGCGTACCGCGCAGCAGCACTACGACGACACCCCGGCCGCCCAGCCCGAACCCGAGCCCCCGCCGCTGCCGCCGTTCCGGCCGGCCGCAACGCCCCGACGCGCCGCGCCGCCACCGGTACCTGCTCAGACTCCCGAGCCCTCCGCATCGATGGCATCAACATGTGCGCGCGCCCACACGCCGCAGGTGCAGGAACCCATGCAGCCGGTCACGCATCCGGCGCCGACCGACCTGCCCCCGCTGGACTTCAACCTGGATCTCAGCGACATGGCTACTCCTCCTCCGCCATCGCGCCCGCAGCGCGCGGTGTTCGACATCGGCGCCGCACCCGAACCGGTCCGGCCGCAGACGCAGGCGCCGCCGCGTCCGCGTGCCCAGCGCCCGGTCAGCGGCGCTACCGTGATTCCCGAGCGCGCGCCGCGCAATGACGAACCCGATCCGCTGCAGCGCGCGTTCGCTGCGATCAGACGCTGGTTCACCGAAGGCAACATCCCGGTAAAGATCGGCGTATTGATCCTGTTCCTCGGCGTCGGCGCGCTGATGAAATACGCCGCCGACCAGGGCTGGCTGACCGTGCCGATCGAACTGCGCATGGCCGGCATCGCCGCGGCCGCACTGGCCGGGCTCGTGTTCGGCTGGCGCAAGCGCGAAAGCCACCGCGCCTTCGCGCTATCGCTGCAGGGCGGCGCGATCGGCGTCCTGCTGCTGGTCGTGTACGGCAGCTTCAAGCTGCATGGCCTGATTCCGCCGGGCCTCGCGTTCCTGCTGCTCGTCGTCATCGTCGGCGCAGCCGGCATCATGGCCGTGGCGCAGGATGCGCTCGCGCTTGCGCTGCTCGCGATCGTGGGCGGCTTCCTCGCGCCGATCCTGACCTCCAGCGACAGCGGCAATCATGTGGCACTTTTCACCTACTACGCAGTGCTCAACGCGGCCATCTTCGGTATCGCCTGGGTCAAGCCGTGGCGCGCGCTGAACCTGCTCGGTTTCGTCTTCACCTTCGGCATCGGCACGGCCTGGGGTTTCCTCAAGTACCGCCCGGAGCTGTTCGCCTCGACCGAACCGTTCCTGATCCTGTTCTACGCGTTCTATCTCGTGATTCCCGTGTTGTATGCGCTACGCCAGCCGGAGGAACGCCGCGGTTTCGTCGACGGCAGCCTGGTCTTCGGCACGCCGCTGCTCGCCTTCCCGCTGCAGGCCGCGCTGCTCGATGGCGACACGCAGATGCTCGCGCTGTCGGCGCTGGTGCTCGCATTCGCGCACATGGGCGTGGCCTGGTTCGCGTTCCGCCGTCTCTCGATGACGCTGCTCGGGCAGTCGCATGCGCTGCTCGCGCTCGGCTTTGCCACACTTGCAGTGCCGCTGGCCCTGTCGGCCCGCGCCACGGCCTGCGCCTGGGCGGTCGAAGGCGCGGCGCTGATCTGGCTCGGCCTGCGCCAGCAGCGCCGCCTGCCGCGCGTGATCGGCTATCTGCTGCAGCTCGCAGCCGGGCTTTCTGTTTTGTATACCTTGGCAAATAATTCCTTCTCCGACACTCCGCCCGCGAACGCGGTGCTGAACGGTGATTTCCTCGCCATCCTGTTGATCAGCGCGGCCGGCTTCATCAGCACCTGGCTGCTGCGCCGCGCCAGCTCGACGAGCGCGATGGCGCCGCTGCTGCTGATCTGGGCGCTGGGCTGGTGGCTGGTGCTCGGTATCAACGAGATCAACCGCTTCGCGCCGCCCGACATGGTCGCAAACTGGCTGCTCGTATTCGTCGCCGTGACCACGCTGCTCGCGAGCGAGATCGCGCGCCGCCTGGAGTGGTCGGAGCTGCGCTGGCCGGCGCTGATCGCCATCTTCATCGCACCGCTGTTCATCCTGAGCACGGCAGCCGCCAACCCGGGCGGTCCGCTGTCCGGGCTGGGCCTCGCCGCGTGGCTGGCCTGGTTTGCCGCCAGCCTGCGCGCGCAGCGCAATCTGGATGTCAGCCTCGCGCCGGCCTTGCCGGCAGCCTATGCGGTGCATGTGTTCACCTGGGCCGGACTGCTTGCGGCGCAACTCGTGCATCTGTCACGCGAGAGCTGGCAACTCGGCACGATCTGGCAGGTGCTGCTCGGCCTCGCGCCGTTTGCGCTCGCTTTCGCCGGTACGCTGGGCCGCTGGCGCGCGCTGCGCCTACCGCTGAGCGACGATGCCGAAACGGCACGCCCGGCCCTGCTCGGGGTGCTGTCGCTGCTGCTCGGCGCGTGCTGGGTGATCGGGCTCGTCGCCGAAGGCAATCCGGCGCCGCTGGCGTACGTGCCCATCGCCAATCCGCTGGAACTCGCCCAGATCGGCTTCGTGCTGGCGTTGCTGTTCTGGTTCCGCCAGGCCGGCGGCGAAGGCAATGCCGTGCTCGACGTGCAGTTCCGCGCACAGGTGTTGGCGGTGATCGGATTTGCACTGATGACCAGCATCACGCTGCGTGCCGTGCATTTCCTCGGCCACGTGCCCTGGGACAGCGAGTCGATGATGCGTTCGGCACTGGCCCAGGCCTGCCTGTCAGTGGTCTGGTGCCTGGCCGGACTCGCCGCGATGCTGACCGGTGCGCGGCGGCTGTCACGACCGATCTGGATCGGCGGCGCGTGTCTGGTCGGTCTCGTGATCGTCAAGCTGATCCTGATCGACCGCACGCACCTGAAGGACCTGCACGCGATCCTCGGCGTCCTCGCCGTCGGCGGTCTGCTCATGGTCGTGGGCTATTTCGCACCGAACCCGCCCAAGCCGGTGGAGGCAGAACTGTGAAACGGGCGGCCGTCCTGATGCTGTGCACGCTCGCGGCAAACGCATTCGCGGCGCAGCGCAGCGACTACGCACAGGAATGGCCGTTGCGGCTTGCGCGCGAGGACGGCGGTGCGTTTCGCGTCGTGCTCAGCGAAGCGATGTACCGCGCGGCGCACGACCCGGGTCTCGCCGACATCGAGGTGTTCAACGCCGCTGGCGAGTCGCTGCCGGCGACCTTGCTCGGTCCGGAAGGCGCGAGCGCGCAGGAATGGCCGCGCCAGGACATCGCGGTGCCCTGGTTCACGCTGCCGCCGGATAATCCGAACGACACCGACGCCGACTGGAACCTGCGCGCCGAGCGCGACGACCGAGGCCGCGTCATGCGCGTCGATGCGACCGTGCAGGACGGCGGCGGCGCGCCGGTTTCGCGCGATCTGCTGCTGGATCTGAGCCAGATCAAGACGCCGCTGGCCGCGCTGCGGCTGGATTGGCGGACCGATATCGAACCATTCCAGAACACCGTCGTACTGTCGGGCAGCGACGATCTGCAGCACTGGAACCGCATTGCCGAGGGCGTGGTAGCGGACCTGCGCAATGGCGAGGAACGCCTGCGCCGCAACCGCGTCGAACTCAGCCGCGAACGCAGCTTCCGCTACCTGCGCATCGCCGCAGTCGCGCCGGCGACACTACCGGCCTTCAGCGCCGTGCATGCCGAAGCAGCACCGCCACCGCCCGAACCGGAATGGCGCTGGATCAGCATCGACGGGCAGGCACAGCGAGACGGTGAGCACGTCTTCTACCGCTACCGCGTGGACGCGCGCATACCGGCGCGGCAGCTCGACGTGCGTGCGAACGCCGGCAACAGCGTCGCAAGCTGGACCGTGCTCAGTCGCGACGATGCACAGCGGCCCTGGGTAACCCGCGCCGGCCCGTGGACCGGCTACCGCGTTGCCTCGGGCGACAGTGTGGAGAGTTCCACACCGCAACCATTGACTGCCAGCGTGCGCGACCGCGACTGGCGCGTCGACGCGGTGCCGCCGCCGAATGCGCCACCGGTGCTCGTGCTCGGCTACCGGCCCGAAGTGCTCGTGTTCCTGGCCCAGGGCGAAGGGCCGTATACCATCGCCGCCGGCAGCGCCAACGCGCGTCGGCGCGACGCCCCGATCGCCACCTTGCTCGACGCGCTGCGCCGCCGCCATGGCGCCGACTGGAAACCGTATCCGGCCCTGCCCGAAGCCGGCCGCTTACTCAGCGGCGACGCGGCACTCGTCGCCGCGCCGAAACCCGCGCAGCCGCAGGACTGGCGCAGTCTGCTGCTGTGGATCGTACTGGTTGCGGGCACCCTGCTCGTCGTCGCCATGGCGTTGCGACTGCTGGGAGCGCAGAAGAACGGATCGTCGTAATGCCCTACGGTTTGCGCGTCTGCCTGCGCTGCGCCTCGTAGACCTTCGCGTATTTCAGGAACACGTAGTACGCGGCGCTGACCGCGTTGATGAAGCCGGCCCAGCCGTCGAGAAACCAGCGCTTGCCGACGTACTGGCGCAGGAAAAACAGCCATGGGTACAGCACCAGCCTGGCGAACACGAAGCGCTGGCGCTGGCGGCGCTTGTGCTCGACGAGGCCCGATGAGTAGGCATTGATCTTGCCGACCTTGGTCGCGATGTCCGGCTCGCCGTAGTGCACGAATACCGCGCCACGCAAGGTCGACACCGGCTCCTTGGTTTCCGGTGCCGCGTGCACCGGCACCGCGTTCATGCGGGCGCGCTCGCGGTCGAACAGGCGCAGGTGCGTGTTCAGGCGCACGCCGGCGTGATTGAAGGTCCAGAATACTTGCTCGCGCCGCGGCAGGCGGAAGCCCGCGACCACCGGTGCCTGCAGCGCCGCTTCGATCACGGCACGCGCGCCGTCGGTCAGCGCTTCGTCGGCATCGAGCAGCAACACCCAGCGGTGCGCGGCCTTGTCGATCGCGCTCTGCTTCTGCGCCGCATAGCCCTTGAACGCTTCGTGGAACAGACGTGCGCCGTGCGCCGCCGCGATCGCCTGCGTCGCATCAGTGGAACCGGAATCCAGCACGACGACGTCGTCGGCCCAGTCGGCGCTCGCGAGGCAGCGCTCCAGCGTCACGGCGTTGTTGAGGGTTGTCACCACGAGGCTCAGACGCTCACGCATGGGCCGCCACCTCGTCCGTCTGCGCACTCGCCAGGGCCGCGCAGAACTGCGCGATCAGCCACCAGAACAGTAGTCCCCACCAGGCCGAATAGAACGCCAGATGGGTATTCAGCGGAAATGCCATCGCAACCAGCGCGAGTCCCGGCGCCGCGGCGGCGGCGCGCTGCGCTGACGCTGCGCACCACCAGGCGCGCAGCGCCGCGCCGATGCCGATGAACCAAAGCAGCAAGCCAAGCACGCCAGTTTCGCTGAGCACTTCCAGCACCCACTGATGTGCATGCGCCGCACCGCTGCCGTCGGCCTGTACAAAGCTGTCGCCCGATCCGGCGTACTGCGCGTAGGCATAGCGGAACCCGCGCACGCCGACACCGTTGACCGGATGCGCCTGGATCATCTCGACCGAGGTCTGCCAGATCTGCGCGCGACCGGCGAGCGCGAAGTCGACTTCGTTCGGCGAACCGTCCAGCGCCTGCAACGTGCGCTGCACGCGCGCGCCGAAAGCGTCGGAACTGCGAGCGGCAATGAACCCGGCCGCCGCCAGGACCAGTGCCAGCGCGCTCACCGCCGCGGCGAAACGCAGCGGCCGCCGGGTTTCGCGCCACAGCAGCGCGAGCGCAACGAGACCCAGCGCAAACCAGCTCGCGCGCGAGCCGGCCAGCAACACCGGCACCAGCACGAACACGAAGGCAACGACCAGTCCACGCTGCCCCCAACGCTCCCGAGCAACAAACAACAGGAACGGCGACAGCGTCGCCAGCACCGGACCGAGCTTGAGGTTGTCGCTACCGAAGACGCCGCTGAGCCGTTCGGCTTCCGGCGCGCCGGCCAGGCTCCACCCGGTCAGTGCCTGCACCCAGGCATCGAGCAGCCACAGCGTGAGGATCAGCGCGACGCTGCGCTGAAGCGCTGCATGCCGCTCCATCGTATGAGCGACCAGCAGCGCGTAGAGGCCCAACGGCAGCAGGCGCAGTGCGGCGAGCACGGTACCCCAGCTCTTGGAAAGATTGACCGCGTCGACCGCCGACAGCAAAGCGGCACCGGCGTAGCAGGCCCACAGCAGCGCGAACAGCTGCCAGCGTGCACGAGACGGCCACGCCTGTGGATCGCGCCAGAGCACCGCGATGCTGCCGGCCAGGCACAGAACAACCCCGAATTCCGCGCTGCGCCCGAGCGGCAACAGCAGCAGCAGCGCCCATAGCGGCAGCAGTGCAACGGGGAACAGGTGCGCGAGGCGGTCGCTAAGCGAGGAATTACTCATGCGGAGCCGGATGATAGCCCAGCCGTGCCGACAGCCCGTCGTCAGCTCATCGCGTAGGTCGAGTGGAGGCTGGCCGCGTCATCGTTCACGAGCGCGTTATATAGCGCCAGCGTCGCGCGCTGCATGTCGGCCAGCTGGTAGCGCCGCAGTGGAGGAATCGCCGGCGCGCGACGCAGCAGTTCCGCCGCGCGCTCGACCAAGCGGCCGAAGTCGTCGAACGGCACGCGTCCGGACGGATACAGCTCGGTCAGAAGTTCGCCGACGCCGCCGTGGGCGTAGCCGAGTACGGGCCGGCACAGGGACAGCGCCTCGATGACCGTGCGGCCGAACGCTTCGGGCTTGTTCGACAGCTGCAGTACGAGGGCGCTGGCCGCATACACGTCGCGCACGTCCGAGCGCGGCCGGGCGAACACCATGTCGTCGGCGACGCCGCGCTCCTCGGCCAGCCGCTGCAGCTCCGCCACATAGTTGCTGCGCCCGGCTTCGACGACGCCGAGCAACAGCAGCCGCGTGGCGATGCCGCGCGTCTTCAGCGCCGCGATCAGCTCGATCGCGTCCGCGTGCCCCTTGATGCGCGTGCCGCGACCCGGCAGGGTCAGCAACGGCGCGCCGCGCAGCCGCGGGTACTCGTCGAAGAATGTGCGCAGCCATTCGTCGTCGGGACGATGGCCGTAGGGAAACTCGTCGAGGTCGATGCCGCGCGGAATGACGACGATGCGCTCCGGATCGATCTCGTAGTGACTGATCAGGAAATCGCGCACGGTATGCGAGACAGCGATGACGCGCTCGCCGCGGGTCATGATCGCGCTGTAGCGGCCCGGCGTATTGAGGCCATGCACCGTCGTGACGAAGTGCATCGAGGCCGGCGCGTTCTTCAGCGCGAAATGCGCAAGCCAGGCCGGCAGCCGCGAACGCGCGTGCACGATGTCGGGCTTGAGTTCGTTGAACAGCCCGCGCAGACCGGAAATATGGCGCAGGCTCAGCAGCGATTTCGCGCCGATGGAGCGTTGTATATGTTCGCTGCCCGCGGCCAGCAGCTGCGGCACCAGCCGCCCACCGGCAGAGACGACGATCGAGCGGTGCCCGGCCGCGACCAGTGCGGCACCGACTTCGAGAGTCGACCGCTCCACTCCGCCCGTTTCCAGGGCAGGCACCAGTTGGACCACAGTGAGCCGGCGCCCCTGCACGAAAACCCGATCAGGCTTTCAGCACGTAATGCGCGCCGCAATAGGCACACACCGACTCGCCACCCTCGTCCTCGATCGGCAGATAGACCTTGGGATGCGAATTCCACAGGGTCATGCCGGGCATCGGACAGGACAACGGCAGGTCCGCCTGCGTCACTTCGTAACGGTTCTTGGCATTGGCAGGAAGGGTATTCGCCGCCGCAGGGTTGGTTCTGGCCATGAGGGTTCCGGAAAAACGCGAGAGCGCGCGAGTCTAGCAGTTCACATCCTGTGATCCGATGCACACTTTGTGCCGGAAATGACTCACAGCAGGCTTGCGACCACACCGTCGCATTCCGGTTCCCATACGCGGCTAGAATCGACCTGTTTGCGCCGGTGGCCGCGCCCTTGAGCCACCCTAGACTGGGGTTGGGAGATCCATGGATATCAATAAGCTCATCGAGCGTGTCAAGAACGTATTGCTTTCGCCCAAGACGGAATGGCCGGTCATCGCGCAGGAGCAGACCGACATCGTCAGGCTGTACACCGGCTACATCATGATTCTCGCGGCGATCCCCGCCGTGTTCGGCTTCCTCGGCAATGTCGTATTCAGCCCCCTCGGCATCGGCTTGAGCTTCGTGGTGATGATCCTGACCTATGCCTTCGCCCTCGGCATGGTATTCGTGGTGGCACTGATCATCGACGCGCTGGCGCCGACCTTCGGTGCACAGAAGAGCCAGATCCAGGCACTGAAGACGGTTGCCTATGCCAATACGGCCAGTTGGGTCGCTGGTATCTTCCTGATCATTCCGCTCGTGGGCTGGATCATCGCCCTGGCCGGCAGCATCTATTCGCTGGTGCAGCTGTACTTCGCGCTGCCGCATACGATGAAGGCGCCGTCCGAGAAGACCGGCGGCTATTTCGCCGTCGTGCTCGTGATCGCCATCGTGCTGTCGTGGATCATCGGCGCCATCGTCGCCGCGATCACGATCGGAGCTGCCGTAGGCACGGCCGGACTGCGCGGCTGAACACGCACTGCCCGGACCCGTTTCCGCTACGGCGGAACCGGGTCCGGATCAACGCTTACTGCTGCACAATTCTAGTTCTATCGTCCCTACCACCGGCCGGCCCGCGCTGGTCGGCTCGCCGGCCGACGCATCGTTACGACCGGCTTTTCGCTCACCGACTTGCTGCCGCTCAGGCGGCGCAGCAGGTCGGTCATGTTGACGCTGCAGAACCTGCCTTCACCACTGCCTTGGCGGGCGTGCGCACCGTCACCGTGGTCGGGCTTCAGTGCATCGAAGGCCCGGATCGAGCCGACCTGATAATCGCCAGGCTTGGCCGGCGCCGACTTTTCCGTCAGCTCCCGGTAGACCGGGTACAGCACTTCGAACGGCGCTTGCACCTGCAACACGCTCAGAACGAGCAACAGACACTGCTCGCACAGCGTCGCGTCGAAGCCGTGCTGCAGCGATTCGACGGACTCGCTCCGGCCGTCTGCGGCGTCTTCCAGCTACGCGCGTAACGGCGCCGCGCCCAACGCCACGCCGCGATTCGGGTGTGCCGCGAGTCGCGGCGCACGCGAAACGATATGGCCGGCGACCGTCTCCAGCCCCGCTCCGAGCTATGGCACGAGTGAACCCAGGACGGTTGCCATTGTGTTGAGCGCCGTTCCGTCGCGATGCCGGGATTGGATCATGTCGGTTGCTCGTCTGCGATTCCCGTGCCGCGGCGGCCGGGTCCGCCACGCGGCCGGGATGCGGCTCGCCGGTGCATTTTTCCGGCGGCGGCCCGCAACCGCGATGGCGCCGCAAGAATCCATACGCGTGGACAAGCGGCCGTGTGCGCCGGTAAAAAGAACCTTCGGCGAATCACGTTCCGTCGGGGAGGCGGACTTCATGATCTATCTGCTGTTTGTCGCCGTCGCGTTAGTCCTGATCAGCCTCGGCGTCTGGCTGGGCCAGCGCCAGTCGCGCCCGTCAGCGACGACGCGCGTCGGCGGCAGCATGGACGAGGTCGACGACGAACTGCGCGGCGTGTTCATCACGGAAGTGAAATCCGAGATCGGCAACCTGCGCCGCAACCTGATGCTGTGGAAGGCTGCCCCCGCCAATCTTGGCCGGCTGATGCCACTGCGCCGCTCCTTCCATACGCTCAAGGGCAGCAGCCGCATGGTCGGCGCGACGACGCTCGGCGACTTCAATGCGCGCTTCGAGCGCCTGCTCGACCGCGTGATCGACAAGTCGATGATGCCGGATGCAGCGGTCGTTGCCGTGGTGGAGCAGGCCGTCGGCGCGCTTCCCGAACTGCTCGCCCAGTTTGAAGGCCAGCGCGCGCCGCGCGTGGATATCGCCGCCATCATGAAAACTGCGGACCGTCTGATCAAGAGCGATCGCGCCATCGCACGACCGCCACGCCCGCCCGACACCGACCCACCGGTGGACGGCGCCGCCGCCGGTGCGGCTGCGCAGGCCGTACGAGCCATGCGCACGGCCGTCGCTCGCAGCGACAGCGGCTACCCACCGCCGCGCCAGGACCCGACGAGTTCCGGCAAGCTTGATCCCGACGAATCAACGCCGCGATGAAGTTCGCTGGATCGCGTCGGTACGCAGGCTTTGACGTCGCCAGCGCCGAGGCACCGGCGGCGTGAAAGTGCTCGTGACTGGCGCCGCAGGCCGCATAGGCCGCGCCGTATACGTGCGGCTCGCGCGTGAGCACGAGGTCACAGGCCTCGACCGCACGCCGGCGTCAACGGTCGACCTCGCCGGCGATCTCGGCGACCCATTCCTGCTGCGACGCGCGGTGCGCGATGTGGATGCTGTCGTTCATACAGCCGCATTGCACGCGCCGCACGTGGGCCTCAATACGGACGCCGAGTTCGAACGCGTCAATGTGCATTCGACGACTTTGCTGGCGCAGATCGCGGCAAACGCCGGCGTGCGCCGCTTTGTGTTCACGAGCACGACTGCGCTGTACGGTGCGGCGAGCCGGCAGGCGACGCGGGCGGTCTGGGTGGACGAGTCGCTCGCGCCGCAACCCACCACGATCTATCACCGCAGCAAGATCGCCGCCGAACACGCGCTGGCCGGACTCGCTCGCGAAGGCTTGTGCGTCACTGCCCTGCGCATGTCGCGCTGCTTTCCGGAACCGGCGCCGCTGATGGCTGCCTACCGACTGCATCGAGGCGTGGACGCGCGCGATGTGGCCGACGCGCATGCTCTGGCGCTGCGACGCGACACGCCGGGCCTGCAGCGCTACATTGTTTCCGGCGCACCGCCGTTCGAGGAAGACGATGTCGAAGAACTACTGCGCGACGCGCCCGCGGTGCTGAGGCGGCGCGCACCGGCGCTGGTTGCCGACTTCGCCGCACGCGGCTGGCCGCTGCCGCGTTCGATCGACCGCGTCTACGCGCCGTTTGCGGCCATGCAGTCGCTGGGATGGCAACCGCGCTACGGCTATTCCGAGGTATTGCAGATGCTCGATGCGGATTCGTCGGAGGTGCTGCCGCCGAAGACGGCAGCACCGGCATTGCGTTGAGCGACGGTGCGGCGCGAGGGCCGCACGACGTGTTATTCGGCTGCGGCGGCGGCCGCGATCTCGGCTTTGCTACGGCGCGGCCGGCGCGAACGCACCGGCTTTTCCGCCGCGGCCTTGCGCGGCTTGCGTCCGCGTGCCGGCTGCTCTGCCTCGACCTCGGCCACAACGCCACCTTCAAGTTGCGCGCGCACCGCTTTCTTGCCGAGTGAACGCAGCTGCGCGAGTTGAGTGAGCTGCGCCGCACGTGGCGTGGATTTCTTCTGTTCCCAGTTGTAGACGGACTGACCCGTTACGCCGAGCAGGCTGGCCAGTTCCGCCGCCGACAGACCCAGCCGCGTACGCAATGACTTCAGTCCCTTGGCGACGAATCGCGTCTGCTTCTCCGGCGCGGCTTCGGCCGACTCTGTCTTGGCCTTCGTACCGCGCTTGGCCAGCGCACCGAACTGCCGTTCCGACTCCTGCAGTTTGCGCTTGAGCGCGGCGATTTCCTTGCGATAGGCGGCCGAGGCCTTCCGCAACGGCTCCAATTGCTTGCGCATTTCTTGGCGGCCGACGCGGGAAATCTCGTCCTTGAAGGCAGTCGCGATATTTGGCTGGGCTGTCTCGCTTGGCAGGGGCGGATGTAAACAAGGAATAGTAAACGCCCGGGTGCGTGAATGTCTTGCATGGCGTGCCCGCTCGGGATTCGGATGCACGCCGGAGGGTCCGATGCTGCGAAAGCAGCCCATTGACTTTTGACTGACTTTTGCCTGGCGCCCCCACATTCGATGCGAGCGCGCCGGGCAATCCAAGGATTTCAGTCACTCGAAACGGAGAATAATGCGGCCATCGACTTTGGTCGAAGTGCGATATGGTTCCGCATTTTTTGCCATTCGCACGCAATGACACATTTGGGACCATCATTGCACGGCATATACGAAGCAGAGCAGAGGGAATAGAGAAGAGGACGGGAGAAACACCGATCGCCCCGCCCCAGCCTTTTCTTGCCTTCATTTGTCGCTGGATTAAAAGCCCGTGGAAGACGCCGTCGTATACGCTGTTCGACCGCGCCGAGCACGAAGACCTCGACGCCTGACGCCCGCAGATCAAGGCGAACAAACCGAGTGACAAGGAATGTGTCTCCCCGTGCAACAGCGTGTTCTGGTGCAGTTTCGGCTGCGAACGCAACGTGACCGCGACACTGCGCTACCGATGGCGAGCGAACAGCGCCTGGGCGTAGTCGCGATGGCGCCGCTCCGTCCTTTCGACGCTTGCATGGGGCCGATTCAAGCGATGCGCCGGATCAGTGCCTCTACCCCACGTGCGCTTGGGACAGAAGGCTGCGTTCGCACGCTCTGATCGACTGCTGAACATTGCCCGGGCGACGCCGTCGCTTTCGACATTGCGCGCCCCCCCGATACCTGCGACGCGACAGCTACCGCGACGCAGCCGTCTGTGTAACGCGTCAGCCCACGAATGAGGTCGCGATGCTGCGCGCGCGTCTCGCCTCGGTCGGCTTGTGCGCAGCAATCGCGCGCCAGCGCAGACAGCGAAGCGTCTCCGAATCGCGCTCACGGGCGGATTCGCTACGCAAGCACCGCTTCGCGCTGCTCACGACATCGTCGCAAACGCATTGCCGCTCGCCGCAACGACCGCGTTGCGCCCGGCATCCTTGGCGCGGTACAGCGCCTGATCGCAGCGCTTGAGGCAATCCTCGAGCGCCTCGCCAGCCTGGATCTCGGCCACGCCAAGGCTGACGGTCACCCGCAGGCCACGTATCGGCGTTGGCATGCGTTCGATGCGCGCACGCAATTCCTCGGCGCGACGGCAGGCCTCCATGAGGCCAGTGCCGGGCAGCAGCAGGAAGAATTCCTCGCCGCCCCAGCGCGCCGCGTGCCGGTTGTCGCCCTGGAGCTGCTCCAGTTCGTTGGCCGCAGCGGCGAGCACCTGGTCACCGACGCCATGGCCATGTGCATCGTTGATGCGCTTGAAATGGTCGATATCGGCAAGAACGACACTGAAGCCGCCCTGGCCACGCGAAGCCATGAGCGCCTGCACCAGCATTTCCAGCATGGCGCGCCGATTCAGCAGCCCAGTCAGTCCGTCGGTCAGCGCTGCCTCGGCCAGCAACGCCTCGACCTGCAGACGGTTCTCGATCTCGCTCTTGAGCTGGTGGGTGGCTTCTTCGATCGCGCGCGTGCGCTCCTCCACGCGATTCTCGAGCTGCGCATTGGCCTGCGTCAGCGCGGCCAGCGCGGCCTCGCGCTGCGCCGAGGCTTCACGCAGGCGCTGCGCGGTAGCGTCGAAATCGGCGATGACGCGGTCGAATTCGTCGCCGATCAGCGGCTGGCCCGTAGGTTGAGGCTCGCCAGCGGCAAGCGCACGGCAGCGATCGCCGAGCGAGCGGATGCGGCGCAACAGTCGCTCGGCCAGCAGACGCGACAGCACCAGGGCCAGCAGCACACCGAACAGGATCGCACCCAGCGTCGAAAGACGCAGCAGATGCAGGCTGCGCTGCAGGCTCTCCGCATTCAGGCGCACGCCGACGACATAATGCTGCGGGGCCGTGCCGATCGGCGCGAGCGCCGACAGCTCGGCACGCTGGCTTGCGGCACTGCGAATGTCGCTGACCACCGCCCGCTCCATGCCACGGTGCAGCAGGCTCGTTTCTTCACTGCTGAGGAAATCGCCGCCGGCACGGCCGTCACCAAGACTGGTCGCCAGCACGCGCAGCGAATCGCCACGCGGCTCCACGACATAGGCGCTGGCCAGATCGACGTTGAGGCCGATTGCGCGGCGCAAACGCCCGATGACGCGCTCACCCGCCGCTGAATCGGCGCGATCGCCCAGTGCGCGGATATCGTCCGGGTCCAGGGATGACTCGATCAGGCGCACGTTGTCCAGCAGGCGCTGACCGACCGCATCCAGCATCTGGGCGGATACGGACCAGTACATGTAGGCGCCCAGCGCCCCGGCGCCCAGCAAGATGACCGCCAGATGGCTCAGCAACAGCTGCCGCTTGATCGTTAGCACGCCTTCCCCCCGTTTGGCCCGGCCCCCGCCGCCAACCGCCGCCGAGTATAGGGCCAGGCGCCTTGCCTCGCCGTTCGGGCTTGAACTACGCTCGGCCAACTTGTGCGGCGGGGCTCCCCTGACCGCCTACTCGGGGTTGGGGAAAAATATGCTGGCTGCCCTTGGGCACATCCTGTTCGGCTTTTTCGGCCTGTTCGTGCTGGTCCTGATCGCGTTCGCGTTCTCCAACAACCGCCGCTCGGTGGACTGGAAGCTCGTACTGACCGGCATTTCGCTGCAGATCCTGTTCGCCGCGTTCGTGCTCAAGGTTCCGTTCGGGGAGGCCATCTTCGACTGGCTGGGCCAGCGCTTCGTCGACCTGCTGGAATTCAACAAGGTCGGTTCGGAATTCATCTTCGGCAAGCTGCTCGACGTCAGCGCTTTCGGCTTCATCTTCGCATTCCAGGTACTGCCGACCATCATCTTCTTCGCCGCGCTGATGGGCGTGCTGTATCACCTCGGCGTGATGCAGCAGATCGTCAAGGGCATGTCGTGGACCATCACCAAAGTGATGAACGTCTCGGGCGCGGAGACCACGTCGGTCTGCGCCAGCGTGTTCATCGGTCAGACCGAGGCACCGCTGACGATCAAGCCCTACCTGGAAAAAATGACCGAATCGGAACTGATGACGGTCATGATCGGCGGTATGGCGCACATCGCCGGCGGCGTGCTGGCGGCCTATGTGGGACTGCTTGGCCAGGGCGATCCGGTGCAGATGGCGATTTATGCCAAGCACCTGCTCGCCGCCAGCATCATGGCCGCACCGGCCACGCTGGTTCTGGCGAAGATCCTGATCCCCGAAACACAGGAACCGCTGACCCGCGGCAGCGTGCGTATCGAGGTCGAGCGCCACAGCGCCAACGTCATCGACGCAGCCGCGAGCGGCGCCGGGGAAGGCCTCAAGCTGGCGCTGAACGTGGGCGCGATGCTGCTCGCCTTCATCGCCCTGATCGCCCTGCTCAACGCGCCACTCAAGTCGCTGGGCACGGTGCTGTGGACCGGCTGGCGCCTGCCCGCCCTGGGTATCGTCGGCGTGCTGCTGATCACCGGCGCGTTTCAATACCGGCAGCGTGCCCGCCGCACGACGACGAGCACGCTGGTCGCGGCCGACGGAACGCCGCTGGCCGTGTCGGCACCGGCGCACTTTCCGCTGTTCTGGCTGCTGCTGGTGCTCGGTGTCGGCACGCTGCTGCTCGCCGTCGCCGCGCTGGCCGCGAGCGGCGCGACCATCAACGACTGGCTTTCCGCCGGCAAGAGCGTGCCAGTGACGCTGAGCCTGCAGACCATCCTCGGCTACGTGCTCTCGCCGATCGCGTGGCTGATCGGCGTGCCCTGGCAGGACGCGGTGCTGGTCGGCGGCTTCATTGGCCAGAAGGTGGTGCTCAACGAATTCGTCGCCTATGTGGATTTATCCAAGAACATGCATCTGCTGCAGGAGCACAGCCGAGTGGTCGCGGCCTACGCGCTATGCGGCTTCGCCAACTTCTCGTCGATCGCGATCCAGATCGGCGGCATCGGCGGGCTCGCTCCGGGCCGGCGCGCGGACCTCGCACGGTTCGGCCTGCGCGCGGTGCTCGGCGGTTCGCTCGCAACCTTCATGACGGCGACCATTGCCGGCGTGCTGAACCTGCTTTGAGATCGTGACCGTGCATCGCCTCGAGGATCGCATCAACGCCCTGTCCGACCAGGACTGGGCGTGGTGGCCGCTGCTGTCGCTGCGGCCGCCGCGAGACGAGACCCTGAGCGAGGCACGCCTGTTCCTGATCGCTATCCTGTTCGGCGGTGTGTGCGCCACCGCGGCCGTGGCCCTGCTCTGGCTGCTGTTCGGGCCGCCGCTGCCGCTCGCCGCCGCCTCGATCGCTGCCGTGACGTTCGCGCTTTTCTACCTGGCCGCGCGACTCACGCTGTTCCGCAGCTGGAACCGGCGCGCGGCACGGCTGGGCGCGGCAGCGGCGCGGGACCGTGAAACCTAGCCCGGTCGTATGGCAGTAGAGCCACATCGACACCATCCCCATCCAACCCTCCCGCTCATTGGGCGTTCAAGTCGGCCAGAACCTGCGGTTCCTGGCGGCTGACTTTCCCCCCGTGAAGGGGATGGATTAACGCACCCAGGATCTATCGACCTATGGCCGTTCTCGTTGTCGGCTCCTACAACCAGGACCATGTCTGGCGCGTCGATCGCTTTCCCCAGCCCGGAGAAACACGGCGCGGCCTGGGATTTTCGACCGGCCCTGGCGGCAAGGGCTTCAACCAGGCCGTAGCGAGTGCGCGACAGCGGGCCGTCACGGCCTTTGTCGGCGCGCTCGGCGAGGACGCGCTGGCGCGCGTCGCGCGAGAACTGGCCCAGGCCGAGGGCATCGAGGCGCGCTGGCAGGTGTGCCGTGATACCTCGACCGGCTCCTGCGGCATCCTCGTCGCCGCGGACGGGCAGAACCAGATCGTGCTGGACCTCGCCGCGAACGAGCGGCTGGCAGCAGGGTTCGTGCGCGCCCAGGCTGACCTGTTTGCCACCGCACGGGTCGTGCTGGTGCAGATGGAAACCGGCATCGCCGCGATACGCGCCGCATTGCAGGCCGCGCCGCTGCGCTGCGTGCGGCTGCTCAACCCGGCTCCGGTGCATGCGGACATCGACGCGAACCTGCTGGCGCTGGCCGATCTCGTGACACCGAACGAAACCGAATTCGCCGACCTGCTGGCGCGTTTCGCGGATACCGCCGTCGATGTCGCAACGATCGCCGGGAGCAGCGACGTCGAACTGCATGCGTTATGCCGCCGCCTCGGCACCGCCAGCGTGATCGTGACCCTCGGCGCGCGCGGCTGCTTCGTATCGCACGCGGATGCGGCGCGCTGGCACGATACGGACAACCACTATCGCATCGCCGCCGAGCGCGTGCAGGTGCGCGACACCACCGGCGCCGGAGACGCGTTCAACGGCGCCCTCGCGGCGCAGCTCGCCAATCATCCGCAGCAAGCGCTGCGCGCCTGCGTGATCCACGCCGGCCGCACCGCGGGACTCAGCACGGAACAGGCCGGCGCCGCCGTGGCCATGCCCACGCTCGACCAGGTGCGGCAGCGTTTCGGCTGAAACCGCTGTCCAACGAAGCCGCGTCGACCGACAGTCCTTCGGCCGCGGACACCGCGCCGCGCGCTCCGTACAATCCGCGCCCATGCACATCGGCCCGTACACGATCTCCCCACCGCTGATCCTCGCGCCGATGGCCGGGGTTACCGACAAGCCATTCCGCCAGTTGTGCAAGCGCCTCGGCGCCGGCCTTGCGGTATCCGAGATGACGACCAGCGATCCGCGCCTGTGGCAGACACGCAAGTCGCTCGCGCGCATGGACCACATCGGCGAACCTGCACCGGTCAGCGTGCAGATCGCCGGCTACGACCCGACCATGCTGGCCGAGGCGGCACGCTACAACGTCGCCCACGGCGCGCAGATCATCGACATCAACATGGGCTGTCCGGCAAAGAAAGTCTGCAATGTCTACGCCGGGTCGGCGCTGCTGCAGGACGAACCACTGGTCGCGCGCATCCTCGAGGCCGTGGTCAGGGCCGTCGACGTGCCGGTCACGCTGAAGATCCGCACTGGCTGGAACCGCGACAACCGTAACGGCCTGCGCATCGCGCACATCGCCGAGGAGGCCGGCATCGCCGCCCTGGCCGTGCACGGCCGCACCCGCGCCGATCTTTACGAGGGCGAAGCCGAGTACGACACCATCGCGGCGATCAAGCGGGCCGTACGCATACCAGTGCTGGCCAATGGCGACATCGATTCGCCGCTCAAGGCGCGCGACGTGCTGCGCCTGACCGGTGCCGACGGCCTGCTGGTCGGGCGCGCCGCGCAGGGCCGGCCGTGGATCTTCCGCGAACTCGCGCATTTCCTCGAACACGGCCAAGTGCTGGCCGAACCCGCGATCGACGAGGTGCGCGAGATCCTGCTCGGCCACTTGCAGGCACTGCACGCGTTCTACGGCGAGCCGCAGGGCGTGCGCATCGCGCGCAAGCACCTGGGCTGGTATGCCAGGGACCGGCCTGAGAACGCCGCGTTCCGCGCCGTGGTCAACCGCGCCGAGAGCGCCGAGGCGCAGCTGCGCCTGACGCGCGATTATTTCGACGCGCTGGCTGCCGGCGCGATCGCCCTGGCCAACGCGGCCTGAGGTTTCAGGCTTGGCTTGACGCCATCGCTGCCAGTCGCTATTGAACCCGCGACACTGACGCTGCGAGCCGCCATGACCGACACGGAACCGTCCGCCACCGACAACCGGCGTCCCATCGCGGCGCGCGGCAATGCGCTGATCCGCCGCATTGCCGCGATGCTCGTGCGCAGCGGCATCTCGCCGAACGCGATCTCGGTGATCAGCATCGTCTTCGCCGCCGCCGGCGCGGCCGCCCTGCTCCATCTCGCCTCGCCGTGGGGCGCGCTGCTCTGCGCGGCGGCGATACAACTGCGCCTGCTGTGCAACCTGTTCGACGGCATGGTCGCAGTCGAAGGCGGCCGCCAGACTGTTACCGGCGCGCTCTACAACGAAGTGCCGGACCGCATCGCCGACAGCGTGTTCATCGTCGCGCTGGGCATCGCCGCGGGACTGCCGTGGCTGGGCTGGCTCGGCGCACTGCTCGCGGCGTTGACTGCCTACGTGCGCACGCTCGGCGGCGCGCTGGGACTGAAACAGGATTTCCGCGGCCCGATGGCCAAGCCGCATCGCATGGCGCTGATGACGGCAGCCTGCGTGATCGCGCCGCTGGAACTGCATTTCCTGGACAGCCGCTACAGCCTGGCCGCCGCCGCGGCGGTGATCGCCGCGGGCGCGGTGCTGACCTGCGCCACGCGCCTGACCGCGATTACGCGACAGCTGGAGCAGCGCGCATGATGGCGGGCGTCGCGGCGGCGAGTCTCGTCAGCCTCACGCGCCTGCTCGTCGGCGCGCGCGCGCAATGGCGCAGCCAACCGGGCGGCGGCCAGTGCCTGTACTTCGCGAACCACTGCAGCCACCTCGACACGCTCGCGATCTGGAGCGCGCTGACGCCAGCCCAGCGCGCGGTGACGCGCCCGGTCGCCGCGCGCGACTACTGGGACAAGCCGGGCCTGCGCACCTACCTGTCCGGGCGCGTGCTGCGCGCGATCCTGATCGAACGCCGCCGGGACGAGCGTGCCGGGGATCCGCTGGCACCGGTATTCGCCGCGCTCGAACAAGGGGATTCGCTGATCCTTTTTCCTGAAGGCACGCGCACGGCGGACCGCCTGCCGCAGCCATTCCGCGGCGGGCTGTTCCGCATCGCTGAGTCGTTTCCGTCGCTGGATCTCGTGCCGGCCTACCTCGACACCCTGCACCGCAGCCTGCCGAAGGGCTCGCATGTGCCGCTGCCGCTCTACTGCACGGTGCGCTTCGGCGCGGCGCTGGAGCGACCCGCCGCCGAGCCGCGCGCGGATTTCCTGCGGCGTGCGCATGCCTCCGTGTGCGCGCTGGCCGATCCGGCACGGAGAACCCCGGCATGACCGCCGCACAGAAACTGCTCTGGGTATTCGGCGGCATCGTCGCACTGCTGAGCGTGGCCTCGGCCCTGGGCTGGCTGCTGCAGCGGCGCAAGGGCGATACCGCCGTGATCCGCAACCTGAACGAACGCCTGCGCGCCTGGTGGCTCATGGTCGCGGTACTGGGCGCCTGCTTCTGGCTCGGGCCGTCGGCGACGTTGGTCGTGTTCGCCTTCATCTCGTTCTTCGCGCTGCGTGAATTCATCACACTGACGCCGACGCGCGCGAGCGACCACAAGCCGCTCGTGGTCGCGTTCTATGTGCTCGTGCCGCTGCAGTACTGGCTGATTCATCTCGAGTGGTACGGGCTGTTCTCGATCTTCATCCCGGTCTACGCCTTCCTCGGTCTGCCGGCGCTCGCGGTATTCGCCGGTGATACCGAGGAATTCCTCGAGCGCACGACCAAGATCCAGTGGGGCGTGATGATCGCGATCTACTGCATCAGCTACGCGCCTGCGCTGCTCGTGCTCGACCTCGCCGGCTTCGAAGGCCAAGGCGCGCTCCTGCTGCTGTATCTGATGCTGGTCGTGCAGATCAGCGACGTCATGCAATACGTCTTCGGCAAGCTGTTCGGCAAACACAAGCTGGCGCCGCTGGTCAGCCCGTCCAAGACCGTCGAAGGCCTGGTCGGCGGTGGCGCCGCCGCGGTCGCGATCGGTGCGTCGCTGTGGTGGATCACGCCGTTCACGCCGCTGCAGTCCGCAGCAATGTCGCTGCTGATCGTGATCTGCGGCGTGCTGGGCGGCCTGGCGCTGTCAGCGGTCAAGCGCAGCCTCGGCGCCAAGGATTGGGGCAGCATGATCGAAGGTCACGGCGGCATGATGGACCGTATGGATTCGGTGAGCTTCGCCGCACCGATATTTTTCCATATCGCGCGATTTTTCTTTTCTGGCTAAGCATGCTCGCCACGCGCCCCACCGATGGAGTTGCCGATGAACCTGCTGCTGCGCTGCCTGCTCGCCCTGCCCTTCAGCGCCGTCGCGGCGGCGGTGGCGGGAGCCGCCGACGCGCGCCTGGACCAGATCTGGCCCGAGCATCAGGCGCGACTGCACGATGCGCAGCGGCGTGTGGACAGGCTCAACGCCAATCCGGAAATTCCCGTCGGCGACGCCGACGCCAAGGCAGTGGTCGAGGAGTTGCTGGCCGAACCGCCTCGGCCGCTGAGCGCGGCGGAACTCATCGGCGACTGGAAAGTCCGCTCGCTGCAGGGCGCCCGCTACGGCATCTTTCCCTACCCGTGGTTCAAGGCACGCATAGAACAACGAGACGGCCGCGTGTTCTTCCAGAAACTCACCGGCTCGCAACGCCGCAGCGGCTGGCTGCTTCCGCCGGGCGACGGCAAGGGCGACTGGTATTTCGTCGGCGGCGCCACGGTCAACGAGGATCCGCAGCTTCCCTACAGCAAGGCCGCCGGCGTCAGCGCGCGGGACAGCGATACGGTCGGACTGGCCTGGGGCATCGCTGAGGGTCGCGTACTGATGCTGCTCGACGTCAGCGACGAAAGCTACGAGGTGTATCAGCTCAAGCCATGATCGCGTTGGCGCGGGACCGGTCAGGAGGCGCGACATGATCCGCTTCGGTGCCTGGAGCACCACGCTGGGGCTGGCTGCCGGCTTTGGCGCACTGATCGCCGTGCTGCTTCTCACGGCGTCGGTCAATCGCAGCGCGAATCGCCTGCTTGCAGCGCTGCTCGCCGTCGCCACCCTGCGCCTCATGCCGTACGTCATCGGCTACGCGGGTTTCTATGATGCGTACCCGTGGCTGAGCTTCGCGCCGTTCGACCTCGGGCTCGCCACGGGACCGCTGCTCTATCTGTACGTCCGCCGCCTGGCCACGCCGGCCTTGCCGCCGCGCTGGGGCTGGCATTTCCTGCCGGCTGCACTCGACTTCGCCTACAACGCCTGGGCCTTCGCGCTGCCGATCGCGGCCAAAGAGCGCTGGCACGACGATGTGCACCGTCCCTGGATCGAACCGGTCGAAGCCGCGGCAGCGCTGGTTTCCCTCGGCATCTATCTCGGCGCGGCCATTCGTTTCTCGCGCCGCTATCGCCGCTGGCTGGCCGAACATGTCAGCGACCACGATGTTCATCGCCAGCCCTGGATCGGCACGGTGCTGGCAGCGCTGTCGCTGTGGCTCGCGGTCGGCGTGGGTTTTGAGATAGTCGACCGCTTCGTGCGCGACCTGAACTACTTCGACCGCTTCCCGCAGTACCTCGCGTTCGCGGCCATCGTGCTGTGGCTTGGTCTTGAAGGATGGCGGCATGCGTCGCACCGGTTTCCGCCGCTGTCTGAGCGCGTGACACTGTCGGCCGCTACGCGCGCTGCGGCTGCGGCTGCGTCGCCGGAAACCGTGCCGACGCCCATGGAACCGGCGCGCGACTGGAGCGCACTCGCCACGCAATGGCTCGCCGAGATCGAGGCCGCCGGGTGGTGGCGCGAGCCCGGACTCACGCTGGAACAGGTGGCGCGCCGTCTCGGCACCAACGAGAGTTATGTCTCGCGCGCCTTCAACGCCGGCGCCGGACGCAACTTCAACTTCGCCGTCAACGCGCTGCGCGTGCACGCGGTCCAGCAGGCGCTGGCCAGCGGCGATGCGCGCGGCGTGCTCGCGATCGCGCTGGAGTGCGGCTTCTCGTCGAAGGCCAGCTTCAATCGCGTATTCCTGGCTCACGCCGGCGCCAGTCCGACGGCCTGGAAGGCGGCTCAAATCGCGGAAATCCGCGCCAGCAGCGAAATCTGAGGCGACGGACCGAGACAAGCCGGGCAGATTCGTGCCCGCCGCCGCCTGCCGTTGCCAGGGCTGGGTCGCGGCGTCGCCTGCCGTCAGCAGCCGACGTCACCCAACTCTTGCCAGGAAATCCTACGCGCCACCGATTGCTTGCCGTCTTCTACGCGATGCTGTGTGCGTGCGCGGCAGGCGCATCCGCTGCCGGCAGTGCGGAACCCGCGTTCGATGCCGCCGATATCCAGGCCAATATCGACGTGCTGCAGCACGCCTACGAGGCTTTGCATCCCGGGTTGTACCGCTACAACACGCCGCAGACGATGCGCGATCATTTCGCCACGCTGCGCGCGGCCCTGGACGGCCGCCGCACGCTGACCCAAACCTACCTCGCCCTGTCGGAATTCGCAGCCAAGGTGCGCTGCGGCCACACCTACGCCAATTTCTACAACCAGCCGGAATCGATCCAGGCCGCGCTGTTCGAAGGCCACAACCGTGTGCCGTTCGAATTCCGCTGGCTCGACGGACGCATGTTCGTCACGCGCGACCTGACTGGCCGGCGCCTGCTGCCGCGCGGCAGCGAGATCCTAGCGATCACCGGCGTCAAGCCGTCCGATATTCTCGCGCGGCTGCTGCCCGTCGCCCGCGCCGATGGAAGTAACGACGCCAAGCGCGTCGCCCAACTGCAAGTGCAGGGAGATGACCGCTACGAGACCTTCGATGTGTTTCTGCCGCTGTACTTCCCGCAGATCCAGACCGAACAGCGCCTGACGCTGCGCACGCCGCGCGGCACGGTGAGGACCCACGTCGTGCAGGCGCTCAGCGATGCCCAGCGCCAGGGCTTCCGGCGCCTGAAGGCCGATGACCGGACCGGCGGCTTCGCGCTGCATTTCGAGCGCCGCACCGCGGTGCTGACCATGCCAAGCTGGGTGTTCTACAACAGCACCTGGGACTGGCAGGCATTCATCCGGCGCAGCTTCGAGGAAATCGCGCGCATGCGCGCCACCTCGCTGGTGATCGACCTGCGCGGCAACGAAGGCGGCGTCGACGTCGGCGACGCCATCCTGCCGCACCTGATCGACTCGCCGCTGACGGTGTTCGATCCGCCGCGCCTCGTGCGCTATCGCCGCGTACCGGGCGACCTGACGCCACTGTTGGACACCTGGGACAGCTCGTTCAAGGACTGGGGCGACGACGCGCAACCGTATGACGCGCGCTTCTACCGTCTGCGCGACGAACAGAAAAGTATCGGCCCGCGCCGCATCGAACCCGCGGCGCCGCGCTTCCGTGGACGCGTGTTCGTGCTGGTCGGCGCCACCAACAGCTCGGCGACGTTCCAGTTCGCGCAGCAGGTGCAGGTGGCTGGCGTGGCCACGCTGGTTGGCCAGACCACCGGCGGCAATCGGCGCGGCATCAACGGCGGCGCATTCTTCTTCCTGCGCCTGCCGCATACGCAGATCGAAATGGACGTGCCGCTGATTGCGCGCTTCCCCGAGGACGATCCGCCCGACGCGGGCGTCGTGCCGGATATCCAGGTGACGCCGACGCCGCTGGACATCGCGGCCGGCACCGACGTCGAGATGGCGGCGGTTCGCGCCGCGATCCGCGCATCGCGGCGAGGTACCGACACGCCGTGATCGGCCTCGCCGTTCCCTTGCCCCCGGAAACCGTCGCGGACAAGGGAGCCGTGCGCAGGCCGCCTACTGCGTGCTGTCGAAGCTATTGCGGAAAATCAGATCCGGCAGCGCCGGCACCGTGACTGCGTAGTTGCAACTGGTGTTGTACGCCTGGGCGATCGCAGCGACGTTGGCGCCCTGCGTGGCAGCGGCGTTGATCACGGCCTGCGCCGCGGCTTTCTGGTTGCTGGATCCGTTGGTCATCGAAAGACCGGCCAGGAAGGCCTTGTCCATCGCCACTCCGCCAATGGCATCGCGCGCGACGATATTGCACGAAGCCCAGTACTGGCCCTGCAGATGGATGCTCGAACCGAGGTTGCCGGGGTAGCTGTGGCCGATATGCCAGTTGGTCACGCGGCCGGCCCACAGGGTGGGGGCATGGCCGTCGAAGTTGAAGACCCAGTTGTAGGCCGCGTCCGCAGGCGTCCACTGATTCGGGAAATCGCGGCTGTAGGCCTGGGCGAGATAGTCGCCGACGCCCTCGGACAGTCCCTGCTGCTGCGACAGGCCGCCGTTGGTGACCCAGTCGTGGATGCCGTGGCCGAGTTCGTGGATGACCACGTCGGCATCCTGCGCATCATCCACGTCGCCTTCGCCGAATACGAGCTCGCCGGTTCCGCTGTTGTAATGCGAGTTGTCGGCACCGTCTTCGCCGTGGGCGTCGTAGCGCACGCCGCCGGGGTAGTGCCGCGTCGGCATCGCCGCGACGCCGAGCGTGAGGTTGACGTACCGCAGGAAGGCATCGACGTGGTAGTAGACATTGACCGCGTCGAAGGTCAGCGCCGAGCGCGTAACCGAGAAGTTGCCCGACGCCTGCACCGGGCAGGCCGCGTCATTCGGCGCTTCCCATTGCCAGCAGCTGGCGTAGGGGCCCGTCAGCGAATGCTGGCCGCCGGCCAGGGTGATGTCGCGCAGGGCGACGCTGAACAGTTGCGCAGTGAACTGCGGTGAATCAGCGTTGTTGTTGTCGGCATAGCCCGGATCGGTCGCCGCGGCGCGGGCCGAAGAAAGCGGGTCGGGCCTGAACACGGTGCCGGTGCCGTCGACGTTATAGGTCGTGCTGGCTGCGCGCAGGACGCTGCCGTCATGCGCATCGACGAGGATGTCCCAACCGCCGGTGCCGACATCGCTGCTCGTGATGCGCGCACGCCAGACCAGATGGGTCCTGCCGTCGGCCACATGCACGTTGAGTTCGGTGGACTGCGCGCGCAGCGGCTGACCGCCGAGATAGGCCGCCGCGAGGTCGACCGCCGTGGCCGCCTGTAGCGTCGGCGTCGCATCGATGTCGGCGATCCCGCTGACGGCATCGTTGGCGACGAAGATCACTCGGCCGTCGGCAGCGGTGGAAACGACGATGTCGCTGCCATAAACCGGCAAGCCCTGGGCCTGCTGCTGTACGCGCACCACGCCTATGCCGCCATCGATGCGTTCCGAAGCGACGCGAAGCCCAGCCACGGCCGACGCATCCAGACCCAACTGCGCGCCGCGCGCCGCGAGATATTCCAGCGCCATCGCATGCGGCGACCCGACGCGCGCGGTGAAGTCCGGCGTGTACAGCGTGGCGGGAATGCCGTCGGGCCGGTACTGGCCGTCAACGGCCTCGAACAGCGCCGGCTGGGCCTGCGCCCGCGCGAAGCGGCTGCGCAGCGATTCCCGCTGGGTGACGGTTTCCGGCGCGAGCGCGCTGGCGCCGGTCGTCATTGCCGCCATCACGAGGGCCGCGACGGCAGTGGCGAGGTTGAGCCTGTTTTGCGACATGGGGTTCTCCGAGGGAAGCTCGCCGGATCGGGCGCGTGGGGAACCCACAAGCTAGCCACCTTCGTGGCGAAGACGGCTTGAACAATTGTGACAAAACACCACCCAGGACCCTGGGCGCTTTCGTATCGGCTTCACGACCCAGGAATCGCACGACTGGAGAATGATCCGCAGGCCTATTCAACTCGCGCGCGGCGGTTGCCCTGCCCGCGGGCAGGACCACTGCCGGGGAAATCGATCCTGTCGTCGCGCGCCGATGCGGTTCGCACGCCGGAAAACCGGGCCTCGGCCGCGGCCCATACCGGAACGCCGGGGACAGATGCAATATCCCCCGTCAGCCGCTATGATTCGCGGCCGATTTTTTTCCATCCCTTTATCCGAATTGAAGGATATACCGCGATGAGCAGCTACCTGTTCACCTCCGAATCCGTGTCCGAAGGCCATCCGGACAAGGTCGCCGACCAGATCTCCGACGCCGTCCTCGACGCGATCCTGCTGCAGGACAAGCGCGCCCGCGTGGCCTGCGAGACCATGGTCAAGACCGGTGTGGCCATCGTCGCCGGCGAAATCACGACCTCAGCCTGGATCGACCTCGAAGCGCTGACGCGCAAGGTCATCGTCGACATCGGCTACGACTCGTCCGAAGTCGGCTTCGACGGCGCGACCTGCGGCATCCTGAACCTGATCGGCAAGCAGTCGCCGGACATCAACCAGGGCGTGGACCGCAAGAAGCCGGAAGAACAGGGCGCCGGCGACCAGGGCCTGATGTTCGGCTACGCGACGAACGAAACCAAAGACATGATGCCGGCGGCGATCTACTACTCGCACCGCCTCGTCGAGCAGCAGGCCAAGGTGCGCAAGCAGAAGAAGTCGCCGCTGCCGTGGCTGCGTCCGGACGCGAAGAGCCAGGTCACCCTGCGCTATGAAGACGGCAAGGCGGCTGCGATCGACGCCGTGGTGCTGTCGACCCAGCACGATCCGGGCGTCAAGCAGAAGGATCTGGTCGAGGCCGTGATGGAAACCATCATCAGGCCCGTGCTGCCGACCAAGTGGATCCACAAGGGCACCAAGTTCCACATCAACCCGACCGGCAAGTTCGTGATCGGCGGTCCGGTCGGCGACTGCGGCCTGACCGGCCGCAAGATCATCGTCGACACCTACGGCGGCTGGGCCCGCCACGGCGGCGGCGCGTTCTCGGGCAAGGATCCGTCCAAGGTCGACCGCTCGGCCGCCTATGCGGCGCGCTATGTGGCCAAGAACATCGTTGCGTCCGGCATTGCCGACCGCTGCGAGATCCAGGTCTCCTACGCGATCGGCGTGGCCGAGCCGACGTCGATCTCTGTGACCACGTTCGGCACCGGCAAGATCAGCGACGACAAGATCGAGAAACTGATCCGCAAGCATTTCGACCTGCGCCCGTACGGCATCATCAAGATGCTTGATCTGGTCCACCCGATGTACCAGCAGACCGCGAGCTACGGCCACTTCGGCCGCACACCGTACGAGGTCAAGCGTGACAACGGCGAGACCTACACCGCGTTCTCGTGGGAAAAGACCGACAAGGCCGAAGCGCTGCGCGCCGACGCCAAGCTGAAGTAAGCAAACCGCTTGCGATGTGTTGTTACCAAGGGCCGCCTCGCGCGGCCCTTGGCTTGAAAGTGGCAGCCGCCTCGCGCGGCCCTTGGCTTGAGTGCGGCAGCCGCCTCGCTTTCCAGCTCACCCGATCCAGACCGACGCATGCGCTCCAGCGGATCTGATCACTACGCCCGCGCTTTTGCGTTGTCAGTCCATGCGCGGCCAGAACGGACTGTCGGACCACGGCGCTGTCCACCGGGATCCGGGACAAACGACACGCGGGAGAACCGCCCCCACCGCGACAGGACTCTGCGACGCCGCCTTGCACGTGTCGCGTCCTGGGCCGGGATGCGCCGCGCGAATGGGGGGGTAGCACTCGGGATTACGTCTTACTAACACTGCGTCCGTCATACACCGCACCGTCTCCACCGCATCTGCTGCCACTGTCAGGGAACTCCGCATGAATCGTCCTCCGCGCCTCGCTTCCCGCCTCTCCGGCCGGATCACCGCCCTGCTGCTGTGCTGTGCCGCCGCACCCGCGGCGCTGGCCTTCAACTGGGACCAGGCCCTGCCGAGCGGCGGTAGCGCTGCGGCGCAGATATTCGATGTAGCGGCAGTGGCGGGGGCACGCTGGCTGTTGCTGCAACACGACGGGACGGTCGTGCTGCAGCGCGAGTCCTCCGGCCAGGCCACCTTCGCAACGACGACGTCCGCGACCGCGCGCCTGATCGCGATGCCCGACGGCGGCGTGCTGCTGGTCGAGACCGATCCGGGCCAGATGCGCCGCTTCGACGCCCAGGGCCAGTTTGTCTGGGAGCGCCGCGTTGCCCCGCTGTTCGTTCGCACCGATGCCACCGGCGGCAGCTGGATCGAGACGCTGGACGACATCCAGCGCATCGCCGCCGACGGCAGTCTGCGCGCGACCCTGACCCCCAACAGTTTCCCGGTCGTCCGCCGCACGGTCGGCGACGAAACGCCGGCGTTGCGCTTCCAGCGTCCGCAGCGCGCGGTCGATGCGCCCAGTGGTGACCTGCTTGTCGCCGGCCGCAACAGCGTCGTGTCGGAGCAGGGCCGCGCCCAGCTCGCACGCTTCGACCGCCGCGGCAGCCAGCGCTGGAACTGGACCGACAACAGTGCCCAGCCCGGCATCGAGTTCAGCGCCGTCGCCGTCGGCCCGAACGGCAGTAGCTGCGCCGCGGCGCGCCAGCCCGGCGGCAGCGGCGTCGTACGCCTGTGCCTGGATGCCGCCGGCCAGCAGCGCTGGCTGGTCACGCAGGAGCTCGGCCCGAACTCGGCGACGGCGGTCATCGCCGTCGGCAACGACGGCAGCCTGTACGCGCTGGATACCGTCAACCGCACCGGCGCACAGCTCGCCCGCGTCTCCGCCGGTGGCACGCCGCTGTGGACCCAGCCACTGCCGGCCGGCATCGGCGATGCCTGCGCGACGCCGGGTCCGGGCTGCTCGCTGCAGATCGAAGCGAACGGCGACGCCACCGTGCTGACCTCGGCACTGAGCGGCGCGGCCCAGCGCCTGCGCCTGCTGGGCTACAGCGCCGGCGGAACGCTTCGCTACGACCGAGAACTGCCGGTGTCCACCGTGGTCACGCTCGCCCGCGAGAACAACGGCCACTTCCTTGCCGTCGGCACGCGCGAAGCCGGCGTGCGCCGCCTGATCGAGCTTGACCCCCAGGGCCAGCTCATCGACGAGGACATCGACCTGCAGACGCCGCTGCGCGAGGAGACGCGCGCGCTCGCCGCCAACAGCAATGGCGATACCTTCATCGTCAGCGCCGCCGACGGCGCCGCGAGCTATCGCGTCAGGCGTGTGGGCGCCGACGGCAACGTGGCCTGGAACCTCGAATTCCCGGGCGCGTTCGATCTCGCCATGGCGACCGCCTCGCCCGATCGCGTCTGCATCGCCGAGATACAGGCGCTGCAGGGCGAGCCGGACAACCGCATCCGCTGCGTGGCCGCCGCCGACGGCAGCACGCTGTGGGCGCGCACGATCGAAGAACCGCTGAACTTCCGCGCGCGCAACCCGCTGCCGCCAAGCATGTTCCGCCTGCGCGCGGACAACGTGATGGTGCTGTCCTACCTCTATCACGGCGTGCAGCTGGTCAGCCCCGAAGGCACCTCGCTGCGCCACTACCCCACCGACGAGCGCACGCCGTTGGGCGATTTCAACAACACCGGCGATTCGGTCGTCGTCGAGCGCCTCGCCACGACACCGTCGAACAGCGACGCCGGCGAGCTCATTCAGCGCAGCGCTACCGGCCGCGTCGTCTACACGCTGGATCTCGTGGCGATCGGCATACAGCCGCAGCGGCTGCGCATAGACGACAGCGACAACGTCTATATCGTCGGCAAGGAAACCCAGTCCTCGTCAGACATGTTCGTCTGGATGCTCGACGGCAACGGCGCGGTGAGCTGGAAGCGCCCGCTGGAGAGCTTCGCCAATACGACGCCGTTCCTGTTCCTGACCGACGACGCGCTCGTGATCGAGCGTCGCTTCGGCACGCCGCCGGCCAGCGCGCGCGTCGCGATCGAAGTGCTGCGCCGCGACAGCGGCACCCGACGCTGGCGCAAGAACGTCGAAGGCGACCAGATCGATGTCGACGCGTCGACGCAGCGCGTCGTGCTGCTCGGCGCCGGCCAGGGACGCTGGGATGTGCACAGTTACAGTCTGGAAAATGGCGCCGAGCTGTCGGCCACGACCGTCGCCTGCCCGGCGCAGGACTGCCGCTTCGGCGGTGCCGCCGCGCAGGGCGGCGTCGCGCGCTTCGCCGCGCTCGATCGCGCCGCTGCGCGCAGCTACGTGCCCGGGCCGGACATCCGTGTTGACCAGACCGGCATCAATGGCGCCTGGGGTTCGTACTACGGCGAAGGCGAAGGCCTGCTGCTGGACTGGCTGCCGCAGGCGCGCCTGATCTTCATGCCCTGGTTCACGTACTCGCGCGACGGCGGCAACGAAACCGCGCAGCAGCGCTGGTATGTCGCGCAGGCGGCGAACGTGCCGGACGGCGCGCGCGTCGCGGACATCGAGATCTATCTCGTCACGGGCGGCGCCTTCGATTCGGCCCAGCCGCGCCTGACCACGCGCGTGGGCAGCGGCACGCTGCGCTTCAGCGACTGCGCCAACGGCCGCTTCAGCTACGTTTTCGATCCGAGCTACAACAGCGGCGCCACCGGCACCATCACGCTGTCGCGGCTATCACCGGCGACGCAGCCGTGCCGGCTCGCCGACGGCAGCGTGGAGCCGGCCTCCGGCGCACGCCCGACCAGCAAGGGCTTCGATCAGCGCCAGAGCGGTTCGTGGTACGAGCCGGCCACCGGTGGCCAGGGCATGCAGCTCACCGTGCAGCCCGACGGCGTGTTCTTCGCCGCGTGGTTCACCTACGACGTCGCCGGTGCCGTCGACGATAGCGGCAGGCAGCACTGGTTCACGCTGCAGGGCAATCTCGCCCAGGCGGTCAACGGCAAGATCGACCTCGTCATCGTGCAGACGGTCGGCGGCGCATTCGACCGCCGCGCGACGCGCAACCGCTATGTCGCAGGCCAGGCCACGCTGCAGATGAACGGCTGCGACCGCGCGACGCTGACCTACCGCTTCAACGACGACGAGCGCGTCGGCGCTTTCGCCGGCCGCACGGGCGATCTGGCGATGATCAAGGAAGGCGGTTGCGGGCCATAAGGCCAGCACACTCAATTCGATGCCGCCGTCACGATCGACGGCGGTCGCCCCGAGGTTCTGGCGAGAAGATTCCACCATGACTGTGCGCAACGCTACAGCTTTTTTGCTATTGCTTGCCGTGGCCGCACCTGCCTGGCCGTGGGATGGAGCGACCCTTTTCCCCCAAAGCGCTCGCTCGGAACAGATCGTGCTCAACGACTTGAAGCTGTCTGCCGACGGCAACGGCTGGGGCAAAACAGATAGTGGACGTCTGGTGCGCTTGAACGACGGCGAAGTGCATCACTTCGATTCAACTTCCGCATTTGGTGGGCGCCGCTACGCATCGTTGTGGGCACTCATGCCTGACGGCGGCGTCGTTGCCCAGATCAGCAGCAACGACGAATGCGCGCTCCATCGGTACTCGAAAACCGGTGCGATGCGTTGGCGCGGCGGCCCGTGCGGGATCGTCACCGCCGCAAGCGATGGCACGCTGTGGATTAGTGGATTCGATCCTTACGAAACTGGGACGCTCACACACCTCGATATCGATGGCCGCGTGATCGCGCTGGCAGACCCTTCGGTGCCGCCAGACCTAGTTGGCGAGTTCGCCTGGTCCCGCCGCCTGTTCGCTGGACCCGACGGTGGACTGCTGCATGTCGGCACCGTTCCCGCGGACGGGCCCGGCCTGAGGCATGCTGTGATTGTCGCCCTCGATCGCGACGGTCGGCGGCGCTGGCGCTGGCAGTCTGCGGAGTCGTGGGCCAACAGCGGTGGCGAGGTCCTCATCTTGGATGACGGCGACATTGTGCTGGCCGGAACCGCGCGTCACCCGGATTCGGGCACCCCCGTGGCACCGGTTGAATTGCAAGTCGCGCGCGTGTCTGCCGACGGCCAGCAGCGCTGGATCAAGCATTCGGTGGGACTTGTCAGCGGCGGCGCAGGTACCTTGTTCGGCCAGCGCGACGGCAGCATCCGCCTCCTGACGGGCGGTCCGACCTTCGGCGCGATGCCCACCCTCTGGAATCTGCGTGCAGACGGCAGCACGGCGTGGGACATATCGGTGCCCATGACCAGCATCGCGCAATTCGCCGAAACACCCGACGGCGATACGCTGCTCCTCGGCGAGAATACACAGTTGTCGAATGATCCGCGGCGTTTCCTGCGCATCGCGCCAGATGGGCAAGTGCGTATCGATCGCGGCGTCGCCAATGGCTATGCCCTCGGCATCAACAACGCGCTGTATCAGATCGGTCCGACGCCGCTCGGACCGGTTGCGCGGCTTACTGAAAACGGCGAGCGCGTCGCAACCGACTATTCCGGCGCAACACTGCCGACGGAAATGGATGTCGAGGACACCGCAACGGGTAACGACGGCAGTGAGTTCGTGCTGAGCGTCGACCGCACCGTGGGCAGCCGCCGCGCACCACATTTCACGACGAGCCGCGTCGCTCCGGACGGCACCATCGTCTGGCAGCGTGATCGCGACGCACGGCTCGATCACGGCGTGATCACCGCGAACGCCAGGCGTGTCTGTACGTTCACTCGACGCGACTACGACAACGGTCGCTATGGCGGTCACGCCGAATGCCTCGATGCAGCAACCGGAGCATTGATCTGGGAACGCGAAATCGTCGATCACATTGGCGACACCGTCGGCGCGGCACTGTCGCCCGGCAGCGATACGCTGCTGGTTGGCCACTGCCTTGGCGGGAGCATAGGCCACACCATCGAACTGCTCTCTGCTGAGGGCCGCTCACTGCGCCAGACCTACGGAGGCGAATACCCGGTGCGCATGAGCGCCAGCCCTTCCGGCGATCTGGCGCTGGTTTTCTCAAATTCAGACCAGGGAACTGCGGCCGCCAGTGTGTACGGGCCGGATGCGCAACTTCGATATGGCGTCGATGGAAACGTCACCGGTCTGTTGCGCCCGGCCGCCGCCGTTGCCATCAGCGGCAACGGCTCCATAGCCCTGTTCGGCACGCCCGTTGATGCGCCATCGGGGACGAACGTCGTAACGCGTTCGGTGTATTTCACCGACCCGGTCCGTGCGCGCAGCTGGGTCAAGCGCTTGCCACCATTGCAGGAAAATGGCGAAAACGCGCAACTGTCGATCACCGACAGCACGGTCTATGTGGCGCAGCGCCACTCATCCGGCTTCGATCTGTCTGCACAAGGGGCACGCAGCCGCGCGACGCGGCTCTATCAACTCTCGCAGGTCGACGGCAGCCTGCGCTGGCAGGCCGAATCCGAGAATCTGGGCACGGCGAGCCACACCATGGCACCGAGCGCCGACGGCCTGCGCCTCGTCAGCGTCCATGGCGCGCGTACCCGACTCCATGTCGAGCACTACGACAGCCGCGACGGCGCCCGCCTCGCCGAAAGCTGGCAGCACTGCATCGTGCGCGAATGCGATCCGGTGAAACTCGTCAATGGCAGTGATGGCGTCTCGCGCCTCGTCATACGTGCGCAGATGCCCGACAGTGGCACCAACGCAGCAATATTCCGGCAACGCGGCTTCGATGCGCCGGGCGTTCCCACGCGCCTCGACCAACCCGGCATCGCCGGAGCCTGGTGGTCACCCTATGCCAACGGCGAAGGCATCACCTTCGACTGGCTGCCCGCGTCGCGCACGCTGTTCGGCGCCTGGTTCACTTATTCCACGAGCGGCGGCAACGAGCCATCCGAATTGCGCTGGTACACGCTGCAAGCCAACGCCATCGCCATCGGCACGCGCCGGCTCGAACTGCCGATCCTCGAAACCACCGGCGGCAACTTCGATGCCGACCCGACTGTCGCGCCGAGGCGTGTCGGCACGGCGCAGGTCGAGTTCTACGATTGCAGCCGCGGAAACCTCCACTATGCGTTCGATGCGGCGGTCAACGATGGCCGCAGCGGCACGATCACGCTGTCGCGCCTGTCGCCAGCAACGCAACCCTGCGTACTCGCCGACGGCGGCACGGTGCCCGGTGTCGGCGCGCAGCCGCCAGCGAACGGTTTCGACGCGAAGCTCTCCGGTACCTGGTTCGACGAAGCCACCGCCGGTCAGGGTTTGCAGCTCACGGTGCAGCCCAACGGCGTGTTCTTTGCGCCGTGGTTTACCTTCGACCCGGCTGACGCCGGCAACGATGCGGGGCGGCAACACTGGTTCACGCTGCAGGGCAATCTCGCCGAAGCGCGCGACGGCGTGGCCAATCTGATTCTCGTGCAGACCATCGGCGGGACTTTCGACCGCGTACCGACCTACAATGCGAGCGCGATCGGCACGGCGACGCTGCGCGTGCAGAATTGCGACCGCGCTGAACTCGACTATCATTTCGCCGACGAATCGGTTGCCGGCGCTTTCCGCGCTCGCAGCGGGATGCTGCGACTCACGCGCGCCGGCGGCTGCGCGCCATAGTCGCGATGCCGCTCCTCTGTCTCACAAGTCGGGCGTGCAGCAGCAGTCCGGATCGGACCTTCCTGCGTCGTCCGTTCCGACGCAGGCGATCCGCCGCCCTTTCCATCAGGTCTTGCCGCTACGCTTGATCAGCGAATCGATGCCCGTGCGCAAATGGCGCACCTGGTCCCACATGTCGTGGTCGAGCGTCATCTTGTGGTGCAGCGCCGACACGAGCGGCACGAGCGTTTCCTCGTACGCGCGCGCCATCTTCGCCAGCGCGTCGGCGAGTGCCGGCGGCGCTTCCAGTCGCGGCTCGCGCTGCAGCGCGGTGTGGATGTCGGCAAGGCTCTTCAGAGCGCCCAGCGTCTCGCCGAGGACTTCACTGCTGCGGCCCTGCTTTTCGAGCTGCAGCGCGATGTCAGACAAGGTCTGCGCCATGCGCGTGGCACCGTCGGCGTCCTTGCCGCCCTGGCGCGCGAGGCGGCGGAAATTCTCCACGAGTTCCTTCCAGCGCGCGGTCTCCTCCGCGTTCGGCGCCCCGAGGAGCTGGGCCAGGCGCAGCAGGTTTTCCTCCGCGCGCGCGCCGAGCGTCTGCGCTTCGCCGCGGTAGTGGTCGCGGATCAGTGCGTCGAGTTCGTGCGGCGTCAGCAGTGGGCTCAGCTGCGCGCTGAGCTTGCTCATGTTGCGGTAGCTGCCCTGCAGCTTGAACGCCGGCTCGGTGCGGTAGGCATCGTCCTGTGCGGCACTTTCCACATAGGCCGCGTTGACCCGCATCAGCACGTCGCGCACCGCGACCATGCGCTTGACCAGTTCCAGTGCCTGCGCGCCGCCGGGCAGTTCGCCCGGCAGCGAGCTGTCGTCGCGCGCGGCGCGCAGCGCGGCGAGGATCTCGCTGCGCGGCCGCTCGGCCAGCGGCGCGCTCAACGCGTTGGCGGTCAGCGCGTTCTCGACATAACTGTCGGCGAACAGCGCTTCGCGGCCGCTGAGCACGTCGCCAAGGTTGTAGACGTCGGCACGGTTGGCGAGCATGTCGGGAATGCGGAACACTTCGCCGGATTCGGTATACGGATTGCCGGCCATGACCAGCGCGAAGCGCTTGCCGCGCAGGTCCAGCGTGCGCGCCTCGCCGTCGATGACAGCGTCGATGCGCCGCGTGCCGTCGGCGAGAGAAATGAATTTCTGCAGGAACTCGGCCGACAGGTGCTGGATGTCGTCGAGATAGAGCATCACGTTGACGCCCATGGCCAAGCCGAGATTGAGCTTGACCAGTTCCTCCGCGGCGCCGCGCTGCGGCACCGCGGCCGGATCGAGCGCGACGATGTCGTGGCCCAGCGTCGGCCCGTTCACGCGCACGAAGATCATGCCGAGGCGGTCGGCGATGTATTCCATCAGCGTGGTCTTGCCATAGCCTGGCGGCGAGATCAGCAGCAGCAGGCCGGAGCGGTCGCTGCGCGCATCGCCTACGCTGCCGATCTGCTTGGCCAGATTGTTGCCGATCAGCGGCAGGTAGACCTCGTCGATCAGGCGGTTGCGCACGAAGCCGGCCATGGGCTTGGCCTGGAAGCGGTCGAGGCCGAGCCGCCGGCGCTCGCCCTCGACGATACCGTGGCGCAGCTTTCCGAACGCGTGCCAGTCGCGCTCGGTGGTTTCCGCATACGTCGTGAGGCGGGCGATGAATTCCGGCAGGTCGAGCGCGAGCACGCCGTCGCGCACACGCGGGTGCGCGCCGCGCAGTCCGGCGATATCGGCGCGCAGCGGCGCGCTGATGCGCTCGCGCGGCAGTCCGGCGAACGCGAGCAGCGCGCCGGCTTCGAGCGCCGTGTCGGCGTCGGCGGCTCCGAGACGCTGGCACCATTCGCGCGCGAGATGAAGCCGCTCGCTCGCGCTGAGATCGGACTGCAGCGCGGCCAGCGTCGTGCGCGGCAATTCGGCCGCAGCACGCTGGCTGAGATCCGACGCCGCCGCACTCGCGACGAAACGGGCGTGGTCGCCGCCGAGGCTTGCGACGAGGTGACGCGCGGCCGCATCGATCGCGCCGGCCCCCATTGCCAGGCCGAGCTGCTGCGCGCACGTCTGCAGGCTGCTGAGCCACGAGGCTGGCAGCGGCACGCTTTCCTGCCGCTGCACGAACCAGTGCAGGCCGGCCGCATGCGCACGCACCAGGGCCTGACCCTGCTCGCGTTGGGTCGCGTACCAGACCTGGGCGAGCACGCGTGCCGCCGCGGGCAGACGCAGCTCGCCCGCGCCGTCGGCCAGATGCACGAGTTCGCGCAGGATCGCGGCCGCGTCAGCGTCATGCACGCCGCGCTGGTAGTCCTCGCCCGGACGACGCTGGGCTTCCTGCGCGACCATGTCGAGCAATGGCTGGGGATCGGCCGCACGTAAGGCGTTGCGTAGATCTTCGTCGCCGCCTTCGATGCGCCGCCACAGCAGTGCGGCAAGGAATTCGGCGCGATATACCTGCGCATTCTCGTTCGGCAGCGCTTGGCCCCAGACCGCGCGGAACGCCTCGGCGCGCGGCTCGTCGAGACGGCGGCGATAGTCGGTGCCGGTCAGCTGCAGGGCGAGGCCGTCCGCGTCGTGCAGCAGCGCGAGATCCAGGCGGCCGCGCTCGATCGTGAACCGATGCCGTCCCAGCGCGAGCGTTTCGCCGCTCGCGCCCAGTTCGTTGCGGTCGCGCAGGTCGCGCAGGCCGGCTTCCTTGAGTCCACGCAAGCGGCCGGCGAGTTCATCCGCGGCGACGGCCTGGCCGATGCCGCGCAATTCCTCGATCTGGCGCTGCGCGCGTTCCACCAGGCTGTCGCCGGCAAAGAACGCGTGCAGTTCCTCGGCGGCGGCAATGCGTGCAACGCGACGCGGCACACCATCGAGCACGCGCGCGACGGCTTCCTTGATGCCTTGCGCGCGGCGCTCGCGCTGCCCGGCGATCTGCTCGCGCCGCGCGGCGAACGCCTCCAGCGCGGTTTCGCGGCGCGAGGTCAGCTCGACGACGAAGTCGGGCTGCTCGCCGAAACGCGCTTCGAGCTGCTCGATCTGGCTGAGCACCTGGGCTAGCGCCGCATCTACGCTTTCCGGCGTATCGCAACGGCCGAGCAGGTTCAGCACCGATTGTTCCAGCACGGTGAGCTGCGCGCCGAATTCGAGTCCCTGCTCCTGCACAAGCAGGCTGTCGCGGCGCGTGCGCAGTGCCGCGCGGATCCGGTTGACCTCGGCGTAGAGCTGCGAGGTCTGGCCAAGCAGCGCCGCACGCTGCTGCGCGTCGCTTTGCTCGAAGCCGGCAATCAGGCCGGACAGGCCATCGAGCGATTCGGCCAGCACATCGAGCTTCTCGGCGACCGGCGCCAGCGCAACTGTCGTGCGCGCCTGCTCCACCGCCGCGCCGCTGTCGGCGAGCCCCTGGCGCAGACTCGCGAACGCGGCCGGCTCGGCGAAGAACTTCAGCGCGCGCGTGCCGATACGATCCAGTTCCTCACGCAACTTCGCATCGAGCGCCGCGATCGCCGCGACGTCGACGTGCGGCTGCTCAGCCATCACGGTGAGTTCGCCGCGCTTGCGCTTGAGCAGACGGATCGCGTCGGTGAAATCGTCGGGCTTCTGCCACAGCAGGCTCGCGACACGCGACAGCAGTTCGTTGACACCGCGGCCCGCGTCAACGACGAGCTGCGCCGCCTCGCTCTGCGCGCGCTCGAGCTTTTCGTAGGCATTCAGCGCCTCGCGTCCGCTGCGCGCGAGCAGCGCGACTTCGCTGCCGACGTCGCCGATCTCCGCTTCGGCCAGCCACGGATACGCGTCGCTGCAGCGCGCGGCCACGCGCAGCAGGCGCTCGTAGGCGCCGCGGCTGCCAACGTCTTCGGCGAGACGGCGCAGCTCGCGCAGTTCGGCCAGCGCGCGCACCACGCTCGCGTTGCCCAGGCGTCCGAGCAGGCCCGCGACGCGCGGCTGCGCACTGGCGTATTCCTCGAACGCGAACGGCGTGCGCCACAGCTGCATGGTGTGCAGGCGTGACGCCTGCTCAGGCGCCTCGGGCGTGATCAGGACGATGCGCCCGTCGACGAAGCGCGCATAGCCGTTGCCAAGCAGCGGCTGGCTCATGCTGCGCTCGATGAGGTTGTAGGACAGCAGCGCGTAGGTGCCGGCGACCGGCTCGTGGAACACGTACAGCATGTCCTCGCCGCTGGGCGCACGCAGGTGTCGCTTGATGCGGTAGGCGGAAAAATCGTGGCCCAGGTCGGAAAAGCGCTTGTAGTCTCCGGACTCCAGATAACACCCGCCCGGAAACACCAGGCCGTGGTCTTCCGGCAGCTGCATGCAGGACGCGCCGATCTCGTCGATGCGCACGGCGATCTTGAGGCGCTTGTTGAACACCAGATAGCGCACCGTGTCTTCGCGGTACGGCTTGACGCGCAGCAGGATCACGCCGCGCAGGTCGGCGTAGGCGATCTCCGCATCCGCGAGCGACTGGTTCCTGTCCTCGACCGGCTCGCTGAAGACGCCGAGCCCGGTCTCGGTGTTGTTTTCGACCTTGATCGTCAGGTCGCCGCCGAGGGTCTCGACGAAGACCGTATCGAGCACGTTGACGTGCGGATGGCGGCCCAGCACGTAGTTCTCGCGCGTGACCGGGGTCCATTCGAAATCATGACTGGGCGGCAGCACATGATCGCGCTCGCCACGGTTGTCGATGTAGCTGATCGCGCCGTCGTGCCCGATCGTGAAGCGGAACACGCGCTTGTCGCCGGCCTGCGAGCCGGTGCGGAACACCAGCAGCAGGCGCTCATCGAGCACGCGCAGCTGGTCCAGCGTGGTCGCGCGGTAGTAGGTGAACAGCTCGCGGAAATCGGCGACGAAACGCGGATCGGCGAGGAAGCTGCCGTCCAGCGGCAGCGGCTTGAGTTCCGGCGTTTCACCGCTCTCGTCGAGCGCATAGAGGCAGAACACGTCGGCGACGACGGTTTCCTTCTTCAGCCCGATGAAGACGTTGTAGCCGAACAGCAGCCGATCGCCGACGCGCACGATGTCGCGCGCCACGCAATTGTGCTCGGTGCGCGCATTGAGCCGCGCCAGCAGCCTGGACTCGACGCGCCCGAAGGCCTCGACGCGACGCGCGTTGAGCGCCTCGGCCTTGCCGTGCAGCGTTTCTGCGGCGGCAACGAGGCGTTTGCGCAGGAGTTCGAATGTTGCGGAATCAGAGGACATGGTCACGCCTTCAGGGGTAACGACGGGCTGATGCTTCTGCGCGGTATGACAGAACCGCGCGACACACCATCCCCACCCAGCCCTCCCCGTGAAGGGGAGGGCCAAAATCGCCGTTCAGCGAAAACTTCGTTCATCGCGCAAACGCTGAAATATCTAGCTGCAGCCGTCGTTCACCAGTCCCGGTAGACCGAACGCCGCTTGTCCTGGATCGGGAGTGAGGAAACTCGGCCGGTCGGCATTTACGTAGCGACATCGTGGAAACCCTCCTCTTCAAGGGGGTGAAGGGCGATGGTTCAGAACCGAAGGCTCTCATCGTCCTGAACGCCCAACGGGCCGGAGGGTTGGGTGGGGATGGTGCCAAGCGAGCCGCGCGAGCAAGGCAATGCAGAACGTCGTGACGCTTCACACCCCATCACTGCTCAACCGCTTCAGCGTCTCCACGTCACTGAGCCGCCCCGATGCGGTGAGCTTCTGCATCAACCCGGCGATCGACAGGTCGCGCACCGCTTCCGCACCGCCGAGCGCGGCGATCAGTTCGCGTGCATCGGCGATGAGGTCGCGCTTGCCGGACTTGTGGTCGGCGAAGGCCTGACTCAGCAGCTCGCTCTTGTCGACCGTGCCGTCGATGCCCTTGCCGATGCTCAGGCTGCGCATGAAGCGCTCGAAGTATTCGCCGTCACCACCGACGATCTCGATCTTGGCCGCGCCGAGTGCCTTGGACAGCACTTCAGCCTGCTCTCGCGCGATGGACTGGTTGGCTTCGATGCTCTTGAGGCGCTGCGCATGCGTGTTGTCGAGCTGCATGCGCTGTTCTTCGTGCGCACGCGTTTCGGGGCTCATCGCCTGCATCGCCTCGAACTTTTCCTTGAGGCCGCCGGCTTCGGCCGCAAAGCGCGCCGCAATCGCATGCGCCTCGGCGTCGCCATGCTTGTGCTTGCCGATAGCTTCGGCTTCGAGCCGCAGACGCAGCGAATCAGCCGTCGCGGCCCCGGTCTTCGCGATCGCCTCGGCGTCCGCCAGCTTGACCTTGGCCGAGACCAGGCCTTCCTTCTCGCTGGCGTCGGCCCTGGCCATCGCCACGCGTGCTTCGGCCAGGCCCGACGCCGCCGCGATCGCCTCGATGCCCTCGGCCTCGCGCTTGCGGCCCTCCGCCGACTTGCTCGCGATGGCCAGGCGCGCATCGGCCATGGTGAGCTCCTCCGCCGCCTTGTGCTTGGCACGCTGCTCGTCGGCCAACGCGACCTTCACGTCAGTGATGTATTTCTCTTCGGCCTGGCCTTCGGCCAGCACGATGGTGCTCTTCTTGGTGCGTTCGGCTTCCGAAAGCGCGCGCAGGTTCTTGATCTCCTCTTCCTGCTCGGCCACGGTGCGCTCGACCACGATGCGTTCGCGGATCACGTCGGCGATGGCCTTCTTCTGTATTTCGACGGCCTTCTCCTTCTCGATGCGCTGCAGCGTCACTTCGCGCTCGCGATCGACGATTTCGAGGTCGCGCGCACGCGTGACCTTTTCTTCTTCGATCGCAACCGCGCGCTGCCGGTTCTTCTCGGCGACTTCGGTCTCGCGCTTCATGTTCTCGGTCTGCACCGCGATCTGCTGGTCGGCGAGCAGACGCGCGCCCTCGGACTTTGCGCGCTCCTCGGCGCTGACCTTGGCTGCCTCGGCTTCCTCACGTGACCGCGTGATCGCGATCTCGCGCAACTGGTTGGCTTCGGCATGCGCCTTCTGCCGTTCCAGCTCGAGCACCGCCTCGGCGGTTTCGACGTCCTTTTTCTTGATGCGCATTTCCTCGTTGCGGCGCAGCTCATTGGTGAAGATGTTCTGCTCGGCAGTCAGCTCGGTGATCTTGCGGATGCCCTGGGCGTCGAGGATGTTGTGCGGATCGAGCTTCTCCAGAGGTGTCTGTTCAAGGTAGTCGATCGCCGCGTCCTCGAGCACGTAGCCCGACAGTTCGTCGCCTATCTGGCGCACGATCTGGTCGCGGAAGCGGTCGCGTGCTTCGTAGAGGTCGACGAAATCCATCGCCTTACCGACGGTCTTGAGCGCCTCGGAGAACTTCGCGCTGAACAGGTCTTCCAGCGTGGCCTGGTTGCTGGCGCGTTCGCAGCCGATGCCCTGGGCCACACGCAGCACGTCCTCGCGCGTCTTGTTCACGCGCACGAAGAACTTGACCTTGATGTCGGCGCGCATGTTGTCCTTGCAGATCAGGCCTTCCTTGCCCATGCGCTCGATCTCGATGGTCTTGAGCGAGATGTCCATCACTTCGCGCCGGTGCAGGATCGGGATCACCAGCCGGCCGGTGAAGGTGACTTCGGGTTCGGCGCGCATCGTGTTGACGATCATCGCGCGGCCCTGATCCACCTTCTGGTAGAACTTGGCCACGAGGGCCATGAAGCCGAGCAGGAACACGACCAGAATGCCGACCGCGGCAAGCAGCGTGGTGAAAGCGATGTCCATGGTGAAGCTCCGGCTGAAAGTTGGAAACGTGTACTACGTTCCGGCCTGCAGGCACCCGTAGAGGCACAAGCCGCCAGTCCCCTCGACCCTGTCCTTCCCCCGGAACGGGCCCTCCGCATTGAAAACGTCCGCCGGGGCGGCCTCGAACAGCTACAACGGTTCGAACTCGGCAACGAGGTACCGTTTGCGTCGCGCGTCGAACTCGAGCACGACAGCTTGCGAATCACGGCTCAGACCATTGGGCTCGGCCGCATAGACCTGCAGGGTCAGACGCGTGCCGCCGCCCATCGCGACCTCGGCCTGGCCGAAGTTGTCTTCGACGCTCAGAGTCAGGATGCGGCAACGCCGGCCTATCGCCGATTCGCGCGCGACGTTCTCATTCACGGCAAACACCGGCTTGAGAGGCCGCAACGAAACCGATGCCAGCAGTACGGCGGCGACCAGCGCGGCGAGCAGCACGAGCGTGCCGCCAAGCCACAGCGGCAGTGGCAGCAGCGGCAGCAGCAGTGCCGTGGCGAGCATGGTGATCAGCCACCAGAAGAACGCGACGCCGCTGATGACGATCGAGAATGGCAGCCGGTCCAGCCCCAGCGCGAGCAGCATTTCCGGCAGGCCGCTGACGTCGGCGTCGTCGCCGCCACCGAGCCAGTCCGGGCCGATGCTGTCGAGATCGAGCAGGCCGGCGATGGTCAGCAGCCAGAACACCAGCAGCACACCGATCAGGATGCTCGGTAGCAGGCCGGGGAAGTGAGTGACGAGATCGAGGAAACTCACGGCTTGACACTCCTTTTGCCGGATCGGGACTTGCGCTGCTTTTCGGCGAAGGCGACCAGAGCGGCGCCGACACGTTCCTTGATCGCCAGATGGTTGTCGTGGTCGAGGCTATAGCGTGCGCCGAGCAACCGATAGTCCTCTTCGCTCAGGCTCACGGTCAGACGCGGCCGCTTGGTCTGGCGCAGCAGCGGCAGGCCGAGCACGACGCGCACCTGATCCGAATTGGACAGATTCGCTTCGTAGGCGGCCGTACGTATCGCCTGCAGCACCGCTTCGGAAACGTCGAAAGCCACCTGGACCGCTCGCAGCGCGGGCTGCGACGAACGCCAGCTGCTCGGCAGTTCAGTCTTCATGCGTGTCCTGCCTGCGCCGCTGCGGCAGCTGCTGCAGCGCATCGATCACGCGGCCGGCACGCGCGCGGCGGAATCCGGGCGTAACGTCCGCGCCCGATTTGTCCGCGGGCTCTGACGCCTTCTGTCCGGTTTTTTTTGCCGGCTTCCGCGCTTTGGTCTTCTGTGCGCTTTTCCGGTCTGTTTTCTTGCTGACCTGTGCCGCGGGTGCCGCCGGCGTGCGGCGGCGCGGCGCTTGCGGCAGCGCGGACACCGCCTGGGTCGCCTGGCCTATCGCACTCGCGGCACGCGCCATCGACAGGTCATGGTCGAGTTCACGCAACTGCCGGTTGACCTGGTCGTGCAGCAGATCGAGCTGAGCGAGATGCGACTGGAAGCTGCCGGCGAGATCACTGTCGCGGGCGATCGCGCGGGCGAGTTCGATCAGCCGCTCGCGATAGCGCGGATGTGGCTGCGGTGCGCGCGTCAGCGCCTCGAGCTTGAGTTGCGCCCGGCCGAGGCGGCGCCGCACCACATCGGCGCGTGCGCGCGCGTCGGCGAGTTCGCGCGCGGTCTGTTGCAGCAGCACCTGTGCCTGCCGCAACGGCTTGGGGGCGGCCAGCGCATCGTTGTCCGACCCGGGCCGGCTACCCAGCTCCTGTTTCAGCATGTCGCGGATGTCATCCCACCAGGCCATCGCGCACCTCAGACCAGGAAGTCGGCAAGCGCTGTCAGCGCATCGCGGCCGTTGTCGCCGAGCGTGGCCAGCTCCAGCGCCATGTCGGCGGCGGACGCGGCGGGGCTCAGCGCGCCGACCAGCACGAAGTGTTCGCCGATGCGGCCGAAGGAGGACAGCGGGACGCTGGGATTGAGATCGAGCAGGGTTTCGAGCAGTTTCCCGCGCAGGCGCGGCCTCACATCGGCATCGCGCCACAGGTAGCTGATGCAGAGCAGCTGACTGCCCGCGTCGGTGACGTAGATCGGCAGTCGCTCGCTACCGGCGAACGCGATTTCAATGACGGGTACTTCGCCGGCGACCGGAACGACGTCGATCGCGTCGACGAGGATCTGCCGTTTCAGCAAAGGCACTGCGGCCTTGATCAGATTGATCAGTCGGCGCCGGCTAGCCATGCTCCCCTCCGGGATGCGATCGGGCGAATACGATGGCCTGGACGCTAACCACCGCGACATAACATGTCAAGTCATAATATGTCGCCGTGGCCATGCTCGGGCGTGCTGGGTATGCTGCGACTACCCTTCCGGAAGCCTAGCCTCATGATCCTACGAAGACTGAGCGTTCTCGCCCTGCTGTCCCTCTTCGCCTGCGGCGCGTTTGCCGCCAAGGTCAAGCCGCCGGGCGCGGTACTCCGCGAAGCGACCACGAGCATCGCTTCAGTCGAATTCGCCGAGAACGGACCCAGCGGCCGGATGGTATTCCGACGCATCGAGAAGCTCGGCGGCGATGCGGAAATGCCCGAACTGATCGACTTGGCCGTACCCGAAGAACTGAGACACATCGTGCTGCCGGGCGAACGCTACCTGATCGCCTACACCATGTTCCGCCGCGAGGCCGAACAGATCCGCGCCGACCGCCGCGGCGCCCAGTTGCTGGTCACGCCGGGACTGGAACCGGCGCTGCTGCGCGACAGTCCCGAAAATCGCGCGATCCTTGCCTGGCAGGCCGGAGAAGACGCCGCCGCGGTCAAGGCGCGACTGCCGGAACTGCTCGCCCTGCTCGACGCCAGGGACCCGCAGCTGCAGAACTTCGCACTGTCGGAGATCGTCCTGCGGCCGCAACTGACCGAGGCGCTGGACGCGCGCGCGCGCAAGACGCTGCAGCGCTTCGCCGCCAGCCGCGAGGGGAATGCCAATGCGCGTGCGCGGCTGCTGCAGGCGGCCGTGGTGCTTCCGCAGCACTTCGGCACTGCCGGCTGGAAGGAGATCGCGCTCGACGTGATCGCCACCACGCCGGTACGCGTACAGCAGGTCGAGGGCAGCGCCAGCCTCGTTCGTTTCGCCTTCGACCTGATCGAGCGCGACCGGATCAAGATGCCTGCGGCGACGGTTTCGCGCTGGCTGGCCAGCGATAACGGCGCCCTCGCGGAAAAGGCTTTGCTGACCCTGCGCGCGCAGCATCCGGCCGAGGAAATTCCACGGCTGGAACAGGCGCTGTCGCTCTCGCTGCTGCCTGCCGGGACCCGCGAGTTCCTGCTCGACCACCGCCGGCGCGCCTCGCTTGCCCGCCAATGAGAACGGACGCCGCGATTCAGGAAAGCCACCGACTACGACTTTAGGCGGATCAGGCGCAATTGTTTTCCCCAAGAGAACGCGCGTTCGAGACTTGAAAGGCTGGTTCGTGCATCATCCGAAAGGCTGATATTCACTCAGCTTCAAGTCTCAATATCTGGGGGTACTGCAATGCTTCTCCGTCCCGGCTTTGCTCTGGCTGCCGCGACCGGATTCGCCACGTTGTTTGCGCCGGCCGTCATGGCGGCCGATGGCGTGGTAGTCGGTCATGCAATTCGTTCCGATGTTTCCCCGCCCATGCGCGACGTGCTCGGCGTTTATCCAGCACCGCAGGTCGGCGCCGACGGACAGGATGTCTACGTCGTACCCAACCAGTTCGTCAAACCCAGCTCGGCCGACATGAGCGCGTTCCTGCAAAGCTTGCGTTCGCGCAACGTGCAGGATTCGCCCAGCGGCACGCCGGCTCCGTCGACGATCCTCGCGGCCGATGGCCTGTCGCTCGCCGTCGGCGGCGGCGGCATCCCGCCGGACACCAACGGCGACGTCAGCCCCACGCATTTCATCCAGTGGATCAATACCAGCTGGGCCATCTTCGACAAGACCACCGGCGCGCGCCTGTCCGGCCCGACCGCCGGTAATTCGTTCTTCGCCGGCTTCGGCGGCAAGTGCCAGAACTCGAACTCGGGCGACCCGCTCGCGATCTGGGATGACCGCGCCCAGCGCTGGGTCATGAGCCAGTTCACGACCGGCGCGAATTCGAGCCAGTGCTTCGCGATCTCGACGTCGCCCGACCCTCTGGGCACCTACAACCGCTACGAGTTCGCCTGGCCGACCACGCCAGTGCAGGTCTTCGGCGACTACCCGCACATCGGCGTATGGACCGACGAATCGACCCGCCAGAACGCGTACACGATCGTCACGCACGAGTTCAACAACGCGAGCCAGGCCTTCCTCGGCGCGGCCTATATCGCCGTGGAACGCGACAAGATGCTCGCCGGCGCACCGGCGGCCCAGGTCGGCATCGTGCGCTTCCCGGGCATCGACGCGTATGGCGCAGAACCGGCGCACCTGGACGGCACGCTGCACGCCAAGGCCGGCAGCTGCGCACCGTTCGTCCACTTCGACGGGTCGACCGCCGAATACCTGTTCTGGGACATGTGCATCAACTGGACGACACCGGCCAGCACCACGCTGACCACGGTTCAGCGGATCCCGGCAAAGACGCCGTTCGTACCGAACTTCACGGCCGTTCCGCAGTTGGGTTCATCGGTGCCGCTCGACGCCTTCGGCACCCACATCATGTATCGCGCCGCGGCGCGCGTGTTCCCGCCGGGCTCGCCCACGCGGCTGTCGCTGGTCGTCAACCATGGCGTGCTCGGCAACAGTGAACAGGGTGGTATCCGCTGGACCCATTTCGATCTGTCGCAGATCAACCAGCGCTTCGACACGATCTTCACCGACGCCTTCCAGGCGGGCGGTGGCAGGGTGCTGGAAAAGGCCATCGTCGACGAAGGCACCTACGCACCCGATACGAACACGCGCTGGATGGGTGGCATCGCCATCGACAAGGGCGGCAATATCGGCGTCGGCTACAACGTCGGCGGCGCAACCATCAATCCGCGCCTCATGATCAACGGCCGCACGCTGAACGATCCGGACAGCACGCTGCGCGACGAGCAAGCCTGCACGCCCGCGACGACCGGCTCGCAGACCGGTTCGTTCAGCGGCCGCGGCCGCTGGGGCGACTACACCTCCATGAGCGTGGACCCGACCGATGACTGCACCTTCTGGTTCACCGGCGAGTTCTATCCGACGACCAGCAGCAACCAATGGTCGACGCGCATCTGCAGCTTCAAGTTCAGCGAATGCGGCCTGCCCGCCTTCAAGCTGGTCAGCCAGACCCCGCGCCGCCTCGAAGTCTGCGGCACCACGCCGGGTCCGGACCCGTCCTGGGATCTGCTGGCCGGCACGGTCGGCGGGTTCAATTCGTCCGTCACGCTGACCCCGAGCGGCCAGCCGGGCGGCACGACGCCGGCGTTCTCTGCCAATCCGATCAATCCGACGCCGGGCTCCAGCCTGTTCACGCTCGTGGGCGGCCGTGGCGCAGCCAGTGGCGAGTACGCAATCAACGTGTCCGGCACCGGTGGCGCGATCACCAGTGCGATCACGTTGGAGCTGGGCGTTTCGGCCACCGCCCCGGCCGTACCCACGCTGACCGCGCCGGCCAACGCCGCGACCGGCACCAAGGTACGTCCTGTGCTGACGTGGACGGCCGTTCCGGGGGCGCTGAGCTACGTGGTCGAAGTCTCGACCAACGCCGGCTTCACCGGCATCGTCGCCTCGGCTACCGTGACCACGAACAGCTGGACCGTCAATACGACGCTGGCCTCGACGACCCAGTACTTCTGGCGCGTGCGTCCGTCCAACTACTGCGGCGACGGCCCGACGTCGGCGGTGTTCTCGTTCACCACCGGAACGCCGGGCACCTGCCCGACCGGCACCACGCTGACCAATGTCGTGACCTACGGCTTCGAAGGCGGCGCCGAGCCGGCCTGGACCGCCGGTGCACCCGGCGATGCGGGCGGTACGGCCTGGTCGGCGGGCACGCCGATCGCTGGCACGACCGGCTTCACGGGCAACGTCTGGAAGGTGCCGAACAACACCGTCACCAGCGACCGCTCGGTGCTGTCGCCGAGCATCGCGATCCCGGCGGCGCAGGCAGTGATCCTGTCCTACGACAACTACCACAGCTTCGAAATCGACGGCGCCACCGGCTGCTGGGATGCCGGCTCGCTCGAAGCCAAGATTGGCGCAGGCAGCTTCACCCAGCTCCTCGCCGGCCGCTTCTTCTCGGACGGCTACAACGGCACGATCTCCGCTGGTGCACCGCTGGCCGGTCGCGAGGCCTGGTGCCGCCAGCCCAGCACGGGCACGGCCGCCAAGCGCTCCATCGTCGACCTCGACGACATGGCCGGCCAGACCGTGCAGCTGCGCTTCCGTGCGACCAGCGACAGCAATACCGCCGCTGCCGCGCCGAACGGCATGGAAATCGATAACGTCCGAATCGATATCTGCAACTGATGTAACCGGTTGCGCGGCTGCTTTATGCAGCCGCGTAACCGGGGGCGGCAAAGCGCTGTTGCAACCGCCGCCCAAACCTTCAACCACCGCCTTGCGCGGTGGTTTTTTTTTGCCTGGCGAAACCCGCGCAAGGAACGCGGATTGCCACTCGACGACTGCGAACAAAAAGCAGCCCGATCGCCGCGGCGATCAGAAGCGTTTGCCCGCGCGAGACACGGTAGCGCAACGACGCGGGCAGGAATCATCGAAAAGTGCAGCGTGCGCCGTACCGTGCGACGCACGCCGCCAACGTCGCGGGCCGTCCTGGCCCACGCCTGCCGCAAAAACCAGCGCGAACCCGACCGTCAGGGACAACTGCCCAAACGCGCGTTGGTGCAGGCACGTATGGCGCGATGCCGGAACGTCCCGCTGTAGTTCGACAGCACGCCAGGTGCCGTGTCGGCATTGATGTAGTTCACGACCTGGAACCCGGTCGCCGGCAAGCCGCTGTACACGTCTGCGTCGCTCGACGCGCGCAGCGCGTGCGGCTGCGACGGCAGATCGAGCGCAATACGCAGCCAGCCGGCCGCCGCGAACGGTCGCAGGTTGGTAATGAGGCGGGATCCCAGCACCCCTGATTCGGTCGGCGGCGTTGTGCTGCTCGCGTTCAACATGCTGATCACATTGACCGAGGTGCATAGCGCGGGAGGCAGTGCGACCGGGACCGGAAATCCGGGCGGCGCGCTGTTCGGCCGGCCTTCCTCGCGATCGAACGGCGTCAGCCCAACCCAGCTGCAGGACCGCGCGCCGCCATTGACAACGGACCCGTTGCTCTCGGCGCGCTGACCGAATGTGTAAGTGAACGGTGGCAGCGCACCGGCGCTGCCCAGCGGCAGACCGAGGATTTCCGTATCGACATAGAAACGCTTGGTCGGAAACATCACGACCCAGTCGGTATTCGACCCGACCGTCCGATCGACGTTGTATTCGTTGAGCAGCGTGGACGACATGAACACCGCGGATACCGCATCGATCGCCTGGCTGGGCTGGCCCGATGTCGGATAGACGGAGCGGAACAGCTCGCCGGCTGCATCGAACACATAGGCGGTTGCCACGCCAGGCGCCGTGTTGGCCTGCGCCAGCGATGGGGTCGGCGACCCGTTGGCCGAATAGAGCGGGATCTTACTGAAACCGCCGATCGCATCGGCGTTGTAGCCGTGGAACGTGCCCTGCGCCACGTTGACGATTCCGGCGGCGCCGAACAGCCCGCCAGTCGGCGGCAGTAGCAGGGAATTGGCCGGATCGATCGACTGGACGACATTGCAGTTGGCCGGAACGCCGGCCGCGTTATGCGTCACCGCCATGCGCAGCGATCCGCTGAGATCGGCCATCTGCAGCAGCTCGATATGGCCTTCGCGCGTTCGCGCGATATCGGTCGGTCCGGAGTCCTCGTGCGCACCGGTATACGCCAACGACCGGAAGGCCTGATACGGACGGCGGGCACCGAGCGAGCCGGTCCACTGGTCCTTGTTCGGCTGCGTGCAGCTGTTGTCCGTGGTAAATACGGCGGCACCGTCGCCGGGCAGACCCGCATCGCTCAGCGCAAACACGGTGCCCGACCAGACGTCGAACTCGGACAGGAACAGGTTGAAGTCCAGCACTTCGCGGGCGTTGTACCCCTCCAGGAAGCGGATCCGGACCGCTTTGGCGACGCTGCTCCCGTTGACCACGGAGATGATTGTCTGCTGACCCTTGTTGACCGTGTAATAGGGATAGATCAGCACCTGGCCGGTGCCGTCGGGGCTTAGCTCCAGCGCATGCGCGCTGTCGGCAAGGCTGGCGGCCGCGATGAGACTCGCCGCAACCGCAGCGTTCAGTGAAGTTCTTTTCATTGTAAGACTCCCGCAGACGAGGAATCAGCCTGCGTAGACGTGGCAGGAATGCCTTTGCCGGGCACATCCGTTCTCGGGCGGCGATGCGGCATCCACGCGCGGAACCGACGGCACCCGAAGGCTCGTGAAGAACGGTCGGAAAAAACCGCAGCGTGCGCCCCCACAGTGGGCACACGCTGCCAAAGCCGCAGGCCTTTCCCTGGCCTGCGTCCAACGCTCAGTGCGCGACCGAGACCATGGCCGCGAGACGCGTGGTTTCCACGTCCTGGCGTATCCAGGCGTTCGCCGCATCGATCGCGGCTTCGCGTGAAGCGACGATGCCGGAGGCGGACACGGTGCGCAGCCAGGGACGGAATACCTTCCAGCGCAGCGGCGTGGTCGGCGTGCCTTCGACGACGACGCGATAACCGAGTCGACGGTACGCGGCGACGCGTTGCAGGCGCGGACGACGTCCGGCGTTCATGACTCGATGCATATCGGGGATTCGATACATGGGCGCTATTTCCTTCAGCTGGAGCTATCGGATCGACACACAACCATCACAGCAGCGGCGAATTTCGGGCAAAGACAGGCCGTATCCGTGGCGCGCACGAATCCTTCCCAACCTTTTCGGGTTCTAGCGGCGACCTTCCCGGGCGCCTCGATGCAAAAAAAATACTTTTAAATAAAGTATCTTTCGCGTTATTCAGCTCATTTGCAGGACACCGTGTTGCGGCGACAGTCCTGCGTACGCCGCTGCGGATTGGCCATGCTGTAGTTCGCCAGCACGCCCGGCCCCGCTGCGGCATTGACGTAGTTCACGGCGGCGAAGCCGATCATCGGCAGCCCCAGCATCACCGTGCCATCTTCGGCCGGCCGCAGGCTGCGGTTCGCGGTACTCGCGCCATCCTGGTAGCGCAACAGGTCCAGCGTCATCCAGCCACCGTCGCGACGCGTGCTGCTGGAGACTGCCTGCAGTCGCACGCCGAGGGACGAACCCAGCGGCCGTCCGGCGAGCGGAACCATGTTGATGCTCGGCGAAACGGCAATCACCTGCGTGTTGAAACGCAGATCAATGCTCTCGTTCGTCGCCGGCGCCACGCTGACACGGCGTCCATCACGATCGCGCAGCGAATACGGCACCGCCATGGTGGCCGTGCTCTCACTGCCGCCAGCGCCCGGATAGATGCTGGTGAAGGGCTTGATCGCCGTGGTGCCGACGATGGCCTGATCGGTGTAGAACGGACGCGTCGGGAACGTCACGACCCAGTCGGTCGTCGCGCCGACGCTGGCGTCGCTGACGTAGTTGATGTTGACCGCGTCGGCCGTGAGCACGGCGCTGACCGCGTCGATGGCGCGCGCCTGCGCATACTGCAATTCCTGGCGCCGGTTCGGCAGGTCGATCGCCGCGGTCACGAGTCCGGTGGCCGGATCACTGATCGCATCGTCCAGACCGACCGACATTGCACTGGGCTCGAAATGATTGACGACCGTGCTGCGGCTGCCTTGCGGCACGTCGGACGGATCGGCGCGGAAATCGGCCAGCGCCGTGGCCTGATAGGCCATCACGGTGCCCGCAGAGACGTTGAGGATCATCGCCTCGCCACTGAGACCACCCGTCGGATTGGTCAGGTGGGTCTTGCGGTCCTGCGCCCAGTAGCCGCCGCCGGCATAGGCAGCGCCCAGCGAACTGCAGCCCGGCGGCAGTCCGTTGGAGACCGGCGTCATCGCCACGGCCGGCGGTGTTCCCGGAATGACCGTGCCGAGTTCGAAAATCTTGAGGGAGCCTTCGCGCATGCGGTCGTAGCTACCGGGACCGGAGTCGCGGCGCGAACCGCTGTAGTCGAACGGGAGCAGCCCCACGTACTGGCGTCCATCCGGCAAGGCGTACGTATCGAATTGCGGATAGGTACACGACGAATCGCCGGGGAGCAGGAAGGCCTCGTCGCTGTCACCGAGGCTGAAGGTCGTCGCCGTCCAGCTGTCGTAGGGCGCGAGAAACAGGTTGAACGCAAGCGTCGCGCGACCGTTGCGGCCCTCGTTCATGATGACCTGCAGCACCTTCTGGCGGTCGGTGTGGTTGGTCACCGTGTAGATCGTCTGATTGCCGCCGCGCACCGTGTAATAGGGGTAGATCAGCACCTGTCCCATGCCATCGGGATCAAGACGTACGGCACCGCACGTCGACGCAGACAATCCAATGGCGAGGAGTGTTGCGAGTCGGCTGCTCAGTGAAGTGATCAGGTTGGCCATGAATTCTCTTAGTCCCCGGCAAAGCCTGCGTTGACGATTCGCGGGCCTCGGTTTGCGTATTCACTGTGGGTAGACGCAGGTCGCGGCATTTCCCCCCAAGTGTCCTTTTCCCGAATAGTGCTGCATGCCTTTTCGCGCTACTGTGGCTACTATCCGCCGCCAGTCCTGTCGCAGTCCAACGTCAGCGATGCCGAGTTCGTCCTCCACCGCCGCTCAGGTTCTTCTGCTCGCTCCGTCCGATGCGGCCTTGCTCGCACCTCCGGACGCCGATGCCGTGGATGAATGCATCCTCGTTCCGATGGCGGCAGCTCCGCGGCGTCCCGCCTTCTTCGCCTTGCTGGTATCGCTGCTGCTGCACGCGCTGATCGGTGTGGCGTTGTGGCAATGGACGCGGGAACTGCAGCCGGCACCGGATTCGCCCATCCTGCAGATTCGCCTGCGCGCCGGCGGCGGCAAGCCCGCATCACCGGTGATTGCCGACCAGCCACCGGCGCCTGTCGCACCGCTCGCCGCCGCACCTGCACCGCCACGTCCGCCGACCCAGCAACCTGCGCCGCTACCACCCGAACCGGCAAAGACTGCCACATTGCCCGTTCCTGCGCCCGTGCTCGCATCACAGGAGCCGGAGCCAACCCTGCCGGCTCCGACCAGCCCGGCCGACATCGAACAGACCGGCACGGCCGTGCTCACTCCGCCGGTCGATCCGCTCGTCAACACCGCCACCGTGCGCGTCCTCGAATGGCTCGCGCAGCACCGTCGCTATCCGGGTCCGGCACGACGCGCAAAGCTGCAGGGCACGGTCGAGATCGTGGTCGTGCTGATGCCCGACGGCCGCCTGGTCGACCAGCGCATCGCGCAGAGTTCCGGACACGCCATTCTCGACAAGGCCGCGCTGGATCTGCTGCGCCGCGCATCGCCAGTCCCCGCATCGGCCTTCTTCACCGGCGAGGCGCGCCAGCTCGAGCTGCGCCTGCCGATCATCTACCGCCTGAGTATCTGATGCTGACGATGGCTTTCGCCCCGTCCGGCCCGCGCCGGCACGGCCCGACTCCCTGCGCTGCCGGCGGCGGCCGGCAGGCATGAATTCACTCCCGACCCGTTCCGCGCCGGATGCAGACGCCCAAGCCATCGCCGAGCTCTACGCCAGTTGCTACGGCGAGCTGGTGGCCTATCTGCGCCGGCTCTGCGCCGATCATGGCCAGGCCGAGGACCTCGCCCAGGAGGCCGGCATGCGCCTGATTGCCCAGGCCAGGCGCGAAGCCGTGGCCAAGCCGCGCGCGTTCCTGTTCCACGTCGCGACCAACCTCGCCCGCGACCAGCTGCGTCGGCGCATGGTCAGCGACGCGCACGCGATCGAGGGCGACTTCGACGACGGCCATGCGCCGGGCGCCGACCACATCGCGACCGTCCAGGAAGACGTAGCCCGGGTCAGCGCGGCGCTGAACACGCTGACGCCCCGCGCGCGCGACGTGCTCGTGCTCGCGCGCATCCACGGCCATACCCAGAAAGAGATCGCCGACCGGCTGAACCTGCAACCCAAGACGGTCGAGAACCACCTGACCCGCGCACTGGCCCAGCTCGGCGCGGCCCTGACCGGCAGGCGCCGGCAATGACTCCGGCCATGGCAGGCCGCCCAGTCCGCTCCCGCCGTTGGGGGCAAACCCGCACTCGCGCGTCTCAGCCGGGAACATGCCTATGAACTCGACCGAATCCCTGCTGCAACAAGCCGCCCGGTGGCACGCCATTGCCAGCGGAAGGGACTTGTCGGCCGAAGAAAGCCGCGCGCTGGACCACTGGCTGGCGCAGAACGCGCACCACCGACTGGCCTATGCAGACATCTGCGCAGCGGCCTTCGCGCTGGAACAGAGCCCTGCCGCCAACGATCCGGTCGCTGCCGCGCCGCGCGCGACGCGCACGAGCCGCCCCTGGTTGCGCTGGAGTCTTGGCGCGGGCGCGCCGCTGCTGCTCGTGTTCGCGCTGCTGGCCGGGCCGCGTATCGCGCCCAGCTGGCAGAACTGGAACAGTGATCTTTACACCGGCATCGGCAAGCCGCAGACGCAGGCGCTCGCCGATGGCTCGGTGCTGGAACTCGACACCGACAGCGCCGTGCGCGTGCGCATCGGCAGCGACCGGCGCGATATCGAACTGTTGCGCGGCCGCCTCGCGATTGCCGTAGCCAAGGATCCGAACCGGCCACTGCACGTGCTCAGCGGCGGTGTGGACGCCATGGCCGTCGGCACGCGCTTCGTCGTCGACCGCGGCGACCTCGGCACCGAGGTCGGCGTACACGAAGGCATCGTGCGGGTCAGCACCGCCAACGGCGAGCCGGTGGAGCTTCGCGCCGGGCAGCAGGCCTTCGTCGGAACCCGCGAGGTCGATGCACGTGTCGCTGCACTGGCGTCGAACGACGGCTGGACCCGCGGCGTCCTGAGCGTCGAACAGATGCCGTTGGCCAAGGTGCTGGCCGAACTCGACCGCTACCTGCCCGAGCGCATCGTGCTCGCCGACGACAGCCGCGCCGCGATGCCGATCACGGCCACGCTGCCGCTGGACGATCCGGCCGCCGCCCTGCGCGCCCTGGCGCAGACTTCGCAGCTGAGCCTGCGTCACATTCCCCGCGTCGCCTACGTCATGCAATGAGGCCGGCCCGCCTCGCCGGCCTGCTCGCCGCTGTCTTTCCGCTAGCTCTGCTCGCCGCCGGCGAGGTCGAACCGGTCTACGACATCCGGCTGGACAACGGCCCGTTGCTGGGCTGCCTGGAGCAGCTCGCCCTGCTCGCCAACGTCCCGATCGTCGACCGCTCCGATCGCGTCGCCAGCGCCGAATGCGCGCGCGGCCGGCTGCGCGCGACCTTGTCGCAGGCGCTCGACCACCTGCTCTCGCCTGCAGGTCTGGCCTGGCACCGGCGCAGCGACGGCGCCATCGAGATCGTTACGGCAGCGCCGGGCGAAAGCGTCAACCTGGCCGCGCTGACGATCGAAGATACGCCGCTGCCGTCGCTGGCACCGGTTACTGCGGCGACGCCGCCGATCAGCACCATGGTGCACGAGGCGATGAGCGTGACCCGGGTCGAACAGGAGCGCCTGGTCGCCTCGCCGCTGCTGAGCCTGAGCCAGATCGGCCGCTACGCCCCGAACGTCTACGCCAGCGGTGCGAGCCTCGCTATACGCGGGCAGGAACGCGATCTCGACCAGTTCAGCGGTCTGAGCGTGCGCCTGGATGGCATCGACCTGGGTACCAGCCTGATCGAAGGCGACATGGTGCCGGTCGAAGGCCTCAACGGCATGCAGTTGCAGCGCGGCCCGCGCAGCTTCGAGCGCGGCGGCAACGCGACCGCCGGTGCGCTGGACCTGTACACGGCCGCGCCGTCGGAATCGCCCAGCCTGCGCGTCAGCGCCGGCATCGGCAACGACGGCGCACTGCGCGGGTCGACAGCCTGGTCGACACGCTTCGACGGCAGCGAGAGCGGCCTGCGCGTCGCGCTGGAACGCCGCGTCATGCCCGACTACGTGCACGAGGTCTACGTGCCCGAAGCCAACCGCGACGAGCGCGTCGTCGATAATTTGTACACGAAACTCAACCTGGTGCCCGACTGGCTGCCGGGGTTCAGCATGGAATTCGCGCTGTTGGCCGTGTCCGGCGACGATCCGGCGCTGTACACCGCGGCCGGCGAGTTCCCCTTTCCGCTGTCGAAGGACCGCAACAGCTACGCGCGCGATACCGCGCGTACGCAGACGCAGGCGCTGGGCTCGGCGCTCAATCTGCAATACGGCAACGACACCTGGAACCTGCGCCTCACTGCGAACAGCACGCTCGCGCGCCAGGAAGGGCTGTGGCTGGGGTCGGGCTTCGGCCCCAGCGGCGATCTGAACAACGAACGCCGCCGTGCCGTCGGCCTCAGCGGCCGCTACACCGGCGACCACTGGGAGATGGCCAGCGGCATCGAATTCAGTGCCGTGTCGTTCGCCGACCTCGAGTCGGTCTGGGTCGCGGGCTTCCGCCGCATCGGCGACAACCGCCAGGACATGGATTTCCGCACGCGCAGCGGCTGGGTCTGGGTCGGTCGCCACTGGGGCGAAGACTTCAGCGTCGGCGCCGGTCTGCGCCAGGTCGAGGAAAAGGCGCAGCAGAACTACGTCAGCGTGGCCTGCAACGTCGAAGCAGAGCTGCTGCCACGCCCCGGCGTCTGCGCCGATCGCGAATCGCTGCTGCAGTTCCGGCAATACGGCCGCGTCGACACCAGCACACCGGTGCCTCTCGTCGTTGCCAACTGGTCCGTCACCGATACGCAGAGGCTCAGCCTGAGCCACGGCCGCGGCATCCGCAGCAGCGCCGGCGTGCGTCCGGAATTCATCCAGCCGGCCGAGCGCGACGACTCCACCCAGCTCGCCTGGCAGTCAGAGTGGCTGGCGCAGCGGCTCAAGGCGCGCGTCGCCCTGTTCCGCACGCTGATTCGTGAACGTTTCCACTACGTGACAAATAACATCGGCGCACGCGGGCGCGTATACGGCGCCGAGCTCGAACTCGACGCGCGCCTGAGCGAACGCTGGCAGGCGACACTGGGCCTGGGCGCGCTCAACGCACGCTACGACTACTACCGCTACTACAACGAAGATCCGACGCCGCGCCTGCCCGGCGCGCCGAAGTACACCGCGCTGCTCGGCCTGCGCTACGGCGCCGCGCAGGGCTGGTACGGTACGCTCGACGCGTACCACACCGCCGCGGCGGAAACGACGCTGGACATCAACCCCGGCAACCGCCGCCCCGCCTACAGCCTGGCCGACCTGCGCATCGGCTATCGTCTCGACGACGCGGATTTCTCGCTCGCGGTCACCAATGCGACCGACGCGCTGTATCTCGACCGCGTCGACTTCCGCTACAACGACCGCCGCCAGGAAACCCGCTACCGCCTCGGCGATCCGCGCCGCGTCGAACTGCGCTGGCAGTACGAGTGGCGCTGAGCTCGACGTTGCTGCGAATACGAGTTCACTCCCTGAGACGCGCTTCGGCCGCGGATATCCACGATGCGTCGTCGCCGGAGTGCGCTATCGCGGGAGCGATGTCCGGATACCTGCGCCGGCCAAGTGCGTCATTCACGTAGGCGGTGGTGAACGCGACCTTGTACGGATCGTTCAGATCGAATTCGTCGTTGGATGTGTTCAGACCGCCAGTGCGCTCGCCAATCAACGTTACGTATTTGCGGGACTCGAGGATCATCGCCAGGATTTCGCACGAGCTTACGCAGCCTTTGTCCACAAGCACGACGACCCGCGTATGCCTCGCCGGGTGTTTCAGTCCGCTCACGGCGACGCGGAGAGTGCCGCCTTCCTCGGCACCTTCAGACGTCAGCCTGACGGGAGTCTTCGTGCCGCCGGCGTGCTCCCAGTAAGCGACCGGCTTACGTCCAGGACCAATGAGCGGAGCAACCGCGGCGAGCATCGCGTAGACGTTGCCGCCGCCATTCCCTCTCAGATCGACGATCCAACGCGACACGTCCCGCGAAACAAGCGTCGAGATCGCGCTGCCTGCCGCCTGTGCATATCGATCGCTTTCGGCGCCCAGATCGACCGCAGCCGCGGCCAGCCTCGCGTACCCGATGCCGGACTCCAGCTGCCTGACGTCGTGCGAACGCGAGGAAATTCCGGAGCCGGATGGCACGGCAGCCTTTCGGTAGACCCGACTGTGGGCATTGTCCGGAAGATTCCGGACGAGACATTTGGCGAATGGAACGGTCGGATCGTATGTGTACGGAAATGCGTCAGGCTCACATGTCTTGCGGACATGCGCCCAGTCGACTGCGTCCGCCCGAAAGTAGCGGGACCTGAATTCGCCGAGGATTCTTTCGATTTCCGCCCTAGTGCCGGCGGCTGCCGGCCGCACCAGATCCTGCGCAACCGCCGAGACCTCGACGGACCGAACGTCGAGGCTTGACCCGAACGGTGCACTCAGGAAGACATCCAGCGTGCGCGCTTCTCGCGGGACAGGCACATAGGTACGACACTGCGCCCAAATTTCCCGTTGCTTGGGGCAAGGCGGATAGTCGAAGTCGGATTCCAGAACGACGCGGGAATCGTTTCCGAGCACGCGGTAGCCGAGCCCCGCGATACCTCTGGCGTCTTCTCCACGAACCTCGAAGGATATCTCCAGCCATCGCGCCTGCGTGTCGGCGATGTCAACGCTGGTGCGGATGCCGGAGCTTCCGTCGACCACCCGGTCGAGCCGATAGAAACCGACTCCGTCGGCGTCGGCCTCCACATGCCCAGGATGATCCGTCGTCCCTGACCTGAACACATTTCCGGAAGCGTCATCCCAACGTGCGCTCAGGATGGGCTCGGCGCCTGCGGCGGGTTGAATCATGGCAGCGGCGATGGACGCTGCCGCGACCACCGACAGAATCTTGCGGATCGGCATTCTCTTCATTTTGACCTCGGCGATCAGGAACGGCGAATTCGCGCCACGCCGGAAGATCGTCCCACGATATCGGCCGAAGTTGGACCGGTCATCGGAGGCAAGCACAAGCAGCTATTTCACGACAAAGCCAACCGGAGAATCCATCACGCGCCTGGCGTCCGCGCGGAAAACGACACGGCCGCTTTCGCGGCCGTGTCAGTGAGCAATCGCGATCGATGGCACCGCCTCACGGCGGCGCCATCGGCTTGCTTACGGCGTGCAGCCCCTTACGCTTACGTCATCGATGGCCCAGGCCGGATTCGGCTCGGCGACCGACGAATCGTTGCCGAGACGGAAGCGGAACTTGACACTCTGGCCCGCCAGCGACTGGATGTCGACGACGGACTTCAGATACGGCGCACCCTCCGCGCACCAGGCCTGCTTGTTGGCGAGTGGGTTGTTGTACTGCGCGGTGACAAGACCGTCGTACGGATCGGTCAGCAGACCCGTCGTGACCTGGGTCCAGGTCGTGCCGTTGTCGCTGGAGCTCTCGAGAATCGCGCCGTCGAAGCAACCCGCGCTCGCGGCCTCGATCGACTGCCGGTTCCAGAACGTCAGGGTCAGGTTGCTCAACCCGCCCGGCACGTTGATCGCCGGCGACACCAGGGCCTGATCATTGACCACCGCGAAGTTGTTCGCCTGCCACGCGCGTGTACCGCCGTGCGCATTGGCTGCGGCGCGCACCCACGAATCGGTACTGTTGATACCCGAATGGGTCCAGCCGTTGTCGCTGGTTTCCATGTCGTCGGTGAAGACCGTCGTCGACGTGCTGTCGACCGCACAGTCGCCCGGCAGCGGCTGGGTCGTGAAGTTGTTGCCGATGATGACCGAGGTCTGGAAGTCGTTCGCGAAAATGCGGTCGACCGGCGGCAGCGTGCCGCCCGTGCCACAGCTGTTCGAGGCGAACACGCGCCAGTAGAAGCGCTGGCCGCCCGGCAGTTCCGGCGACACCGTCCAACTGGTCTGGTCCGTGGTCGTGGTCGCGAACACGGTCGAGAAGTCCGGCGAGCGCGACACGATGACGGTATACGTCGCCGCTTGCGCCACGGCATTCCAGGTCAGCGTGGGACTGGCCGGCAGATTGCTGGCTCCGTTGGCCGGCGTGATCAGTGCCGGCGCGGCCGGCGTGACCGTGTCGACGGCGATGTCGAAGTCGAAGCTCTTCGTGATGGCGCCCGCCACGCCGGTGACCGTGGTCGTATAGCTGCCCGCGGGCACCGCGGCGGTATTGGTCAGGTTGAACGTCGCCGTACCCGGCGGCGTCACCGTCGTCGGCGCGATCGCGGCGGTGGCACTCGGCGGAGCGCCGCTGACGCTGAGGCTGACCGGCGTGGTGAAGCCGGTGATCTGACCGACGTTGACCGGCGAGCTGAACGTGCCGCCGGCGCAGACCCGCGCCTCCGGTGTCGTTGCGCTCAGGGTGAAGGAAGGCGCGCGCGAGCAGTTGTAGCAGGTGATCGCGAAATCCTGATCGGTTGCGTCGCCCGTGTTCGGTACGCCGTCGCCGCCGATGCCCGTGCCGGTCACGCGGATCGTCAGGTCGCCGGTGGTGCCGGCCGGCAGGAACACCGCTTCGTAGTTGTTCCTCGAATCAGCCACGCCGCCGCTCGTGCTCCACTGGCTCGTGAACACGTTGCCGAGGTAGGTGCTGGCGCCGTTGCCCACGCGCAGATCGAGATTGTTGACCTGCGGTGCCGACGAGTTCAGCGCGCCCGGCGCGTCGGTATACGCCATCGCCACGCGCACCGGCTTGGTCGGATCGGCCACGCCCACGGTGATCTCGTAGAAATCGGCCGTGTTGTCCAGCGTCGTGCTCTGGTCGACCAGCACCTTCGGCGTCGCGTCGAACATCAGCGACAGATTCGGCATGCCATAACCCTGGTCGTTGCTCGGCAGGTTGTCGTTGGCGTCCGCACCGGTCAGATAGATCGGATGACCGATCAGCCAGGTCTTCATGAGCGCCGGACTCGGCGCGCGCGAACCGCCGACTTCGTCGATGGTGCCGGCGGCCGCGCCGACGCCGCCGCGTTCGATCCACCAGTACGACAGCGACGCCGCACCGGCGACGGCCGGGGTCGAATGGCTGGTGCCCGATGACGCCGCGAACAGGGTCTGCGCCGGCGGATAGTATTGGTCACAGACGCCGTTGCCGTTGTAGCCCGAGAACAGGCTCGCGCGCGCCTGGATGTGCGTACCCGGCGCGATCACTTCAGGTTTGGCGCGCTGACCCGGTGCCGGACCGCGGCTGGAGAAGTCCGCCACGTCCATCGCGTTGTCGGCATCGGTCGGACCGGAATTGCAGCCGTCGGTCCAGCCCGGGCGCACATTTTCCGAGGCGCCGACCGTGATGACATTCTTACCCGCGCCCGGAGAGGACACGCTCGCCGGTCCAGGGCCGTCGTTGGCGGCGGCGAACAGCTGGATCATTTCCTGGTTGCCCGCGACGGTCAGGTCGGCATCGCGCGTACCGATGTCGTAAGCCTGGTCCGAATCGTCGTAGACGGTCGGCGGGATTGTCGCACCCCACGAGTTCGTGTTGATGCGCGTGCCCTTAGTGTAGATGCTCCTGATCACGCCGGCATCGGTACCGCCGCAGGCCGTGATGCTGTAGCCCGGCACGAAGATCGCCGTGCTCGCCACGCGCCCGAACGGGTTGATGCCGATGCCGAGCTGATAGCCGTCCGCATCGCGGTTCGGCGCGCTCGCAGTCACGTCGTAGCCCGCGACGATGCCGGCGTTGAGCGCGCCGTGCCCGTCGACCGCGCCGACCGAGGTCGTGGCCGAGCTGGAACAGTTGTTGAAATAGACGACGCGGCTGGCCGCCGCCGCGCTGCCGCCGACGTGCAGCATCTGGTCGGCCGTGTTGACCGCGGTCACACCCGTGCCGCCCTCATGGATCGGGCTGTCGGTCACATCGACGATCGGATACTCGGTGTGGTCCGTGCTGAACCCGCGCGCGGTGAGCCAGGCGATGTAGTTCGGTGCTGGCGCGGGGGCCGGTGGCGGGATCTGGCCGGTCATGATGACGCTCTGCTTCTCGTCGAAGCGGCGGAACACGTTCTGCGGCAGCACCGCGACGACGTCCGCGCGCTCGGCGATCGCGGCGATGTCCGACACGCGCACGCGCAGCTTGATGTTCTGGAACGCCAGCACCGGATACCAGTTCAGGTCCAGCTTGCCGTTGCCGACCGGCCCCAGCGAACCGGGTGCCAGACGCGCGCGCGCAGCGATGAACTTCTGGGTGTCGGAAGCGCCGTCATGCCGGTACATCTGCACCGTTACGTCGACTTCCTCGTTGCCGGCCCCGCCTTCGACGCGCGCGGCCAGGCGTGGCTCGACCTTGAGGTAGCCGTGGAACGGCGAGGAAAACTGCAGCCAGTCCGTGCTGTTGCGCAGGTTTTCCAGTTCGTTGCGGCCGGCGCTGTCGGCCCAGACGATGTAGCCGTTGCTCGCGATGTATTGCAGCGGACGGATGCCGCGTGCGCTGAGCTGGTCCAGCCAGCCTTGCCGCACGGGTCCATTGAACTGGATCAGCTGCAGCGACGCACCGGCCGGCGACTGCAGCGTGAACGGCGCGGCGGCGCGCATCGTGTCGCGCTGGGTATCGAAGGGCCGCGCCAGGAACAGCATGTCCGCTTCGGGATCGACGGCGGCGGACGCCGCAGCGGCGTGGACGACAGGGAAAGGCAGGCCGGCAACACCGGCCGCGCCCACGAGCGCGGCTAGAATTGCCGCGGTGATTGGCTTACGCATGGAACCCCCAGCAAGTGGAAAAGAGGAGAAACGCAACAAATGCGACTCCGCAGTCACGGTTCCCTGTTTGCCGTAGCGGCGCAGCCACCATCATGCGGCAGCGCGATTCCCGGAGGAGAGGCGCGTTGCCACCGCATCTGCAGCCACCGGTGCGGCCGTCATCGGGCTGGGCACCGGCAGGCACAATCTTCGTAAATTCGCACAATGTCCGGTCCATGGCATGCAGCCGGACGCCGAGCAACAATACGTCAACGATAAGCCGCAAGACCTATACAGATCCGCCCAAAGGCCCGGTTTCATGAGATTTTTACGACGACTTCCCATTCTCTTGCTGCTCGCCCTGCCGTTGCCGGCGCTAGCCAAGACCTGCCTCGTGCTCGGCGGTGGCGGTGCGCGCGGCGCGGCGCACATCGGCGTACTCAAGGTGCTCGAGCGCGAGCGCATCCCGATCGATTGCATCACCGGCACCTCGATGGGCGCGATCGCCGGCGGCCTCTATGCCGCCGGCTACGATGCCGCGGCGGTCGAGGTGGTGCTCGAGGGCATCGACTGGAAGGACATGTTCCGCGACGACCCCTCGCGCGAGGAACTGCCGATGCGGCGCAAGGAAGACGAACTGCGCTTCCTCGGCGGCATCGAACTGGGCCTGAAGGACGGCAGCATCGCGCTGCCGCGCGGCCTGGTACAGGGACAGAAGCTGCAGTTGCTGCTGCGCCGCCTGCTGCTGTCGACGGCACAACTGCCCGACTTCGACCAGCTGCCGATCCCGTTCCGCTCAGTCGCGACGGATATCGGCAACGGCGAGAAAGTGGTTTTCAGCGACGGTGATCTGGCCATGGCCATCCGCGCGTCGATGTCGGTGCCCGGCGCCTTCGCCCCGATCCGCTACCGCGGCCGACTCATGGTCGATGGCGGCATTGTGGACAATGTACCCATCGACATCGCGCGCGAGATCGGCGGCACGCGCCTGATCGTGGTCAACGTCGGGGAGCCGCTGCTCGACGAGGACAAGCTCAATTCACCGTTCAGCATCGCCAACCAGATGCTGTCGACACTGATGAAGCGTGAGACCGATCTTCAGCAGTCCACGCTCGATGCCGCGAACGACCTGCTACTCGTGCCCGACATGGGCGACATGACCAGCGCCGAGTTCCACCGCGCCGGGGAAGCCGTCGCCGCCGGCGAGCGCGCGGCCGAGGCCGAAATTGCCGCGCTGCGGCGCTACAGCGTCAGCGAGAGTGAATATGCCGCGTTCCAGACGCGTCACCAGCGGCGCGCGTTCGATCCGCCGCTGATTGCTTTCCTCGACGTGCTGCGCGGACGCAGCCGCACGGCGGCGTACGTCGAACAGCGCCTGTCCGGCACGGTCGGCAAACCGCTCGACACCGAGCAGCTGGAGAAACACATCGGCCTGGCCTACGGCGACGGCAGCTACGAGCGCATCACCTATGAGCTGGAGCAGCGCGACGGCCAGACCGGCCTCGCCGTGCAGCCGGTCGACAAGGGCTGGGGCCCGAACTTCCTGCGCTTCGGCCTGCGCCTGTCCGACGATTTCGCCGGACGCAACAGCTACCAGCTGATTGGCGAGGTCAACTTCACCGGTCTCAACGAGCGCGGCGGCGAATCGCGCAACCGCATCGAGCTGGGTCGCGTGACCGGCCTGCACAGCGAGTTCTACCAGCCGCTCGGCAATGCCGGGCAGTTCTACGTCGCGCCCTACCTCGACTACCGCGCCTACAACTTCCCGCTCGGCGTGGAAAGCGCCAGAGCCAACGACGCGCTGGCCGAATACCGTCGCAGCCGTTCCGCGGCCGCGCTCGAGGCGGGTTACACGCCGAACTCGACCTGGCGACTGTCCAGCACACTGTCGTATGCCTACGACGAGGCGCGCCGCCGCGTTGGCCCTCCGGATCTGCCGGGCAGTATCAGCGACACCTACGGCGGCATCATGCTGCGCGCGACGCGCGACAGTCTCGACGACTCGGGCTTTCCGAGCCGCGGCACGCGCCTGGACCTGTCGCACGAATTTCTCGTCGGCGGGGTCGACACCACGACGACGTCGGACGTCTCGCGCCTGAGCTGGGACACCGCCTTCTCCCACGGCCCCAACCGCTGGCTGCTCGGCGCACGCGTGCACTCGGCCGGCGGCGACGGCGCACTGCTGTCGACGTTCGGCACGCTGGGCGGGCTGGGCAACCTGTCGGGTTTTACCGAGAACCAGTTGCTGGCCAACCAGATCGCGCTCGGCCGCGTCGTCTACTACCGGCGCCTGACCGATGCGACACGGCTGATCTCGGTGCCGGTCTATCTCGGCGGCAGTATCGAAGCCGGCGGCATCTGGGATTCGCGCGAGGCGATCAACCACGACGATCTGATCGGCGCCGGCAGCGCATTCCTCGGCGTCGACACCTTCCTCGGCCCGCTGTTCCTCGGCTTCGGCCACGCCGAGGGCGGCAACAATTCCTTCTACCTGACCTTCGGCTCGCTCCTGCGTTCGGATCCGTAGGGAGCGTTCCCGGAAGTACAATGGAGCGATCACGCGCGGGCGTACTACGCTCGCGCCGGGTTTCACCAGCCGATCCCTACCCGCCACCGCGCCGCCACCTCGGCAGCGCGCGCACGCGGATCACCGCCCGATTCAGACGAAAAGGACGTACCGTGAAAAAGGTCTACAACTCCGCCGCCGAAGCCCTGGACGGACTGCTGTTCGACGACATGACCCTCGCCGCCGGCGGCTTCGGCCTCTGTGGCATTCCGGAAAACCTGATCCAGGCGCTCAAGGACGCCGGCACCAAGGGACTGACCATCGTCGGCAACAATGCCGGCGTCGATGACTTCGGCATGGGCCCGCTGCTCAAGACGCGCCAGATCAGGAAAGTCATCGCCTCCTACGTCGGCGAGAACAAGGAGTTCGAACGCCAGGTGCTGGCCGGCGAACTGGAACTCGAACTCACGCCGCAGGGCACACTCGCCGAACGCCTGCGCGCCGGCGGCGCCGGCATCCCGGGCTTCTATACGCGCACGGCCTTCGGCACCAAGCTCGCCGAGCAGCGCGAGACCAAAGCATTCGACGGCAAGGAATACGTGCTCGAACCGGCGATCACCGCCGACGTGTCCATCGTCAAGGCGTGGAAGGGCGATACCTTCGGCAACCTCGTCTATCGAAAGACCGCACGCAATTTCAACCCGATGATCGCGACCTGCGGCAAGGTCACCGTCGCCGAAGTCGAGGAACTCGTCGAGGTCGGCGAACTCGAGCCTGACCAGATCCACACGCCTGGCATCTACATCGACCGCATCGTGCAGGGCAGGAGCTACGAAAAGCGCATCGAGTTCCGCACCGTCACCGGCGGTGACAACCGCACGGAAAACCCCGTACGCGACATGATGGCCCGACGCGCCGCGAAGGAGCTGCGCGACGGCTACTGCGTGAATCTGGGAATCGGCATCCCCACGCTCGTCGCCAATCACATCCCGGCCGGCGTCAATGTCACGCTGCAATCCGAAAACGGCCTGCTCGGCATCGGTCCGTTCCCGACCGAAGACAATGTCGACGCCGACCTGATCAACGCCGGCAAGCAGACCATCACCGCGATCCCCGGTTCGAGCTTCTTCTCCAGCGCCGACTCCTTCGCGATGATCCGCGGTGGCCACATCGATCTGTCGATTCTCGGCGGCCTCGAAGTCTCCGAGAACGGCGACCTCGCCAACTGGATGGTACCGGGCAAGATGGTCAAGGGTCCCGGCGGTGCGATGGACCTCGTCTCCGGCGTCAAGCGCGTCGTCGTGCTCATGGAACACACCGCGAAAGACGGTTCGCCGAAGATCCTGCCCGACTGCGTCCTGCCGCTGACGGGCAAGAAAGTCGTCAATCTCATCATCACCGAGCTGTGCGTGTTCGAGGTCAAGGAAGGCGGCGGCCTGCGCCTGATCGAACTGCACGAAGGCGTGGGCCTCGAGGACGTCAAGGCCAAGACCGGCTGCGCATTCGAGATTGCGGAAGGGTTGAGCTGAATTTACCGGCGGCGCGCGCACGGCGCGCCGCCGCATCGCGTAGCGTCAGGTTGCACGCGCGCGAAGCTCAAGGTGCCGGTTGGAGCGCGCACAGCGGCGTTGCAACCGGCGCACCACGCAGCGCACGAGCGGCTCAATGGCCCGCCTTGATCCGCGGCATGCCCATGAAATCGCGCTTCCCGATCGGCAGGCCTTTCGAACGCAGGATGTCGTAGGCGGTCGTCGCGTGGAAATAGAAATTCGGCTGCGAGAACGACAGCAGGAAATTCTCGGCGCTGAAGTCCAGCTGCCGTTCGCCGGCGACGAATTTCATGTCGCGGCCAACGAACCCGTTCACTTCGTCCGGGCTGATCGCTTCGAGCGCCGCCACGGTCTCGTGCAGACGCTGCTTCAACGCATCGAAAGTCTCCGGCGGCGGGGTGTTGTCGGGGCTGAAGCTACCGTTGCGCACGCCTTCGATCGCTCCCAGCGAATGCACCGCCGTGGATTTGATCTGATAGGTGAACGGCCGCATGTCCTCGGCCAGCCGCGCCTGCAGGAACGATTCGGCGGCGATGCCGTTGTCGCGGCAGTACGCATCGGCCTTGTCGATCAGCGCCGACATCGAGCGCAGCATCTGCAGATACGAGGGAACGGTTGCCGCGTACAACGAAAACGTCATGCCAGTTCTCCGTGCCGGACCATCCGGCATCACGCAAGTATACGCAACGCACGACATCGGCAAGACGAGCCCGATTCGATGCCTGCGGTGGAACGTGACTGGTCCTTGCGACGCTTCGCCTTCTCGATGTGTCTGCCCGGCTCGTCGACCTCGCGCGTCAAAGTGTGCGGATCCGTTGCAGGCTGGATGTGCTGCAGAAGCGGCACACGCCGCAACAGCGCCAGATCGTATGGAGTGGCGGCGGTCAGTGGATGCAGTGGACCGAACACCGACGCACGGATTGGCCAAGTCATTGCCACTTGGACATATCCCGCCGTATCGCGCCATCATCGCTGCGACATGCTCGCAGGAAACCACCATGGCCGGCCGCCCGCACAGCTCATCACTGGGTCCGCAGCGTCCGCGCCGCCGCATGCTGCGTGTACTGGCCGGGGTCGTGCTCGTGCTCTGCCTGCCGCCGCTCGCCTGGTTGGTCTGGAATCGTATCGACGAAGCACCGAATGCCGACGCGCTGCGCTGGGGCAGTCCGCCGACGCGCGACGTGGCCGACGCACAAAACGCGTGGTTGTATCTTTTGGGCATAGGCGCTGCCGAGAACGACGATCCCATCGCCTACGGACGGCGACGCGTGGATGCCTATGTCGCGCGGGCTCGCCGTGATCCGCAGGCAAAGGCCGATCCGCTGGAGGACGATCGCAACGCCGCGATGCCCTACGTCGGCTCGGTAGAAGGCATCGACGGGATCGCGCAACTGTGTCCGCCGCACGGACCCGACTGCATCGGCTGGGCTGCGGCGCATCGCGCCGCGCTCGGAAGGCTGGCCGACGCCAACCGCCTGCGGCTGCAGCGGCTGGACACCGCGATCGCTTTGCCGCAGTGGCAGGAAGCGCCGCTGCTGTCGTCGGATTTCCCCACGCCGTCGGTGCAGCTCGTCGTGCTCAAGATCAACCTGCTCGCGCTCGACGCGAACGATAGCCGTCGAATTCCTGCGGTCGCGGAGGAAATCGCGCGACACGCCGCCCTGTGGCGGCGCGCGTCGGAAGATGCGGAATGGCTGCTGTCCAAGGCATTTGGCGGGACGTTCATGGAGCGCTACCAGCGCCTGCTCGTCGAGCTGTACGAACACGCCAAGCCCGCACAGCGCGAAGCCCTGCAACCGGCCATCGACAGCGTTTTCGCGGCACCGACCGCAGCCGCCACGAACCTCGACGTAGTCGGCTACGACAGCTTCCAGATGACCGCCGTGACGCTGCGCGGCGAAATACCAAGCCTGTGGCAAAGCCTGCGCAACTGCATGCACGGCACGCCGAAAAATGGCTCGTGCAGCAACGACCTCGTCTCCAGCACGACCTATCTGCCGCAGGCAACGGACAACATCGTGGCACGGATCGTGACCGCGTCCGCCGACTTTCTCGCGGCCTCTCCTGCCGATGAACCCGCGGCTGCAGAGCGCCTGGCAGAGCGGGTCGGCCGAGAAGATCCCTCGCGCGGTGATGCGCCGCTCACACTGACGATCTATAACGCGGCTGGCCGGAGACTGGCACTCCAGTCGGTCCTCGAACCCGTCTACCGCAAGCGGCTCAATGATCAGGAAACGGTGCGTCGCATGCTGCTGATCAAGCTCGCCGCGCTGCGTAGCCATGTGCCTGCCGCCAACATGCCGGAGTTCCTCGCGGCGCAGCCGGACGCGCTGCGTCATCCGTATCCCGGCAAGTCCATCGTGTGGCGCCCGGGGCAACGGGCATTCGCCGCACCGGCGGCCGTCGAAAATAGTTTCGAGAACGGTTTCATCGTCGTTCCGCACCACGCGCCGTCGTCGGCATCCGCTGCGCCTCCCCCGCCGCAGAATCCGTCGCAAGCCATTCGCTACTGAGCATCGGGCCGGTGCAGCGACAGCGGCGACAAGGCCAAACAATCTGCCCCCCCCGCGGACCGCTTGGACAAATACCACCGCACGACGCCATCATCGCACCGCACTGGCTGCCGGAAAATCCGCTCATGCCCGCCCGCCGCAAAAGCTATTCGCTCCGTCCGCAGCGTCCTCGCCGTCGCCTGCTGCGTGCACTGGTCTGGATCGTGCTCGTGCTCTGCCTGCCGCCGCTCGCCTGGCTGGTCTGGAACCGCATCGACGAGGCGCCGAATGCCGACGCGCTGCGCTGGGGCAATCCGCCGGCACGCGAAGTGGCCGATGCGGACAACGCCTGGTTGTATCTTTTTGGCGTCGGCGCGGCCGAGAACGACGATCCGGCCGCCTACGGCCGGCGTCGCGCGAACGCCTATCTGGCGCGTGCGGGCAATCACCCCAAGGCCAAGCCCGACCCGCTCGAAGACGCCGCGAACGATCCCACTCCCCATGTCGCGCCGGACGAGCGCATCGACGGCATCAGGCAACTGTGCAGCATGCGCGAGACCGACTGCATCGGCTGGGCGGCACAGCACCGCACGGCGCTGCAGCGTCTGGCCCAGGCCAACCGTGTCCGCCTGCAACGCTTCGAGGTGCTGCTCGGGCTGCCGCTGTGGCAGGAAGCGCCGTTGCTGTCGCTGGATTTCCCGCTGCCGGACACTGATCTCGCGGCCTTGAGCATCAACCTGCTCGCACTGGAAGCCAACGATGCTGCACGCATTCCGGACGTTGCCGCCGAACTCGTACGACATGTCGCGCTGTGGCGGCATGCGACCGAGCAGCCGGAATGGCTGCTGTCGAAGATCATCGGCTTCGTGTCGATCGAGCGCTGCCAGCGCCTGCTCGTCGAACTCCACGAGCGCGCGACGCCCGCGCAGCGCGAGCAGATGCAGGCCGCCGTCGACGCCGTGTTCGCGCCACCGGGCACAGCCGCAACGAACCTCGACGTGGTCGCCTACGAACATTTCCAGACCACCTCGATCGCGTTCCGCCGGGAAATACCTGGCCTGTGGCAAAGCCTGCGCAACTGCGTGCACGGTGAACCGACGAACGGTTCGTGCGGCAAGGATCTCGCCTTCAGCGCGACCTTCCTGCCGCAAGCCACGATCAACATCAGCGCACGCCTCGACACCGCGATGGCCGACTTCCTCGCCGCCGGTCCGCGCGAGGAAGCCGCGGCCGGACAGCGCTACGCGGAACTCGTCGAACGCGAGAACCCGCTGCACGACAGTGCCTCGGCGTTGTCGATGCTGGGCCACAACGGCACCGGGCGCGTGCTCGCTTTCGTCGCCATCCCGAAAGCCAACTGGCGCCGGCGCCTCAACGACTACGAAACCCTGCGCCGCATGCTGCTGGTCAAGCTCGCCGCGATACGCGGCAATGTCGCCGCCAACCAGATGCCGGAGTTCCTCGCCTCGCAGCCCACTTCGCTGCGCCATCCCTACCGGGACAAATTCATCGGCTGGGATGCGCAGAAGCGCGCCATCATCGCCACCGCGGCGACCGAGGACACTTTCAAACAGAACGACATTGTTGTTGCGTACGCACCGGCCGCGCCGCCTGCCGCGGTAGCGCCGGCCCCGACGCGGAAAGCGCCGAAGGCGGCGCGTCGCTAAGTCCTCTCGTCGATGATGCAGCCTGCCGCGGTGACGGCAGTGGCGCACGCGTCGTCGCCAGGGCAGCAGGCACGGCCAGCACGCGTGCGGACGTCAACGGCGGCAGCACCGGCATGGATGACTTGAAAGCCGTCTCAGACCGCCCCACACGCTAGCGATCTCCCCTGAGGTTCACCACCATGATCGAGCTCTACTACTGGCCCACGCCCAACGGCCACAAGATCACGCTGTTGCTCGAAGAAGCCGGACTCGGCTATGTGATCAAGCCGGTCGACATCAGCGCCGGTGAGCAGTTCAGGCCGGACTTCCTCGCGTTCTCGCCGAACAACCGCATGCCCGCGATCATCGACACTGCACCGGCCGACGGCGGCGAGCCGATCACGGTGTTCGAATCCGGCGCGATCCTGCTCTATCTCGCCGAGAAGACCGGCCAGTTCCTGCCGGACGATGTCCGCGGCAGGAAGACCGTCACCGAATGGCTGTTCTGGCAGATGGGCGGCCTCGGTCCGATGGCCGGACAGAACCATCACTTCGGCACTTATGCGCCGGACAAGATTCCCTACGCGATCACGCGCTACGTCAACGAGACCAACCGACTCTACGGCGTGCTCGACCGGCGTCTGGCCGGCCGCAACTTCATCGCCGGCGACAACTACACCATCGCCGACATGGCCTGCTATCCGTGGATCGTGCCGCACGAGCGCCAGCAGCAGAATCTCGCCGACTTCCCGAACCTCAGCCGCTGGTTCGAGGCCATCGCGCAACGACCCGCGACGATCCGCGCCTACGCCCACGCCGACGACTACAAGAGCCGTCCGACCATTACCGAGGAAAGCCGCAAGATCCTGTTCGGGCAGACCGCCGGTTCCGTCGCCCAGGGCGCCCAATAGACGTCGATACATACGTTGGGGATAGCCGCAGGCGCACCCCAGCGCCGCGGTCTCGCTCTGGCGAAACTCGCGAGGCAGGACACTCACGCAGCCGCGGACTGGTTCCGCCATGCGGGCATCGTTCGCCACACGGAGATCGTTTTCTTCGCGGAGATCGTTCCGGCACACGAAAACCGTTGCGCCACGCAAGCGGGTTGCGTGGGACGCCGCGATGTTGGGTGCGCCTGCGGCTTACCCCGAGCTAGTGCGCGGCCTCAGCGAGCGGCCGCAGCGGCGGCGCCGCGCCGCCGCGGCGCGGCACGCTTGCCGTACACGCGCACGAGCCAGTAGATCGTCATCAGCAACACCGTCAGCACCGGAATCGACAGCAGCGCGAAGTTGCGCAGGTGCGGCGGCAGCAATTTCGCCTGGCCGAGAAAGAACGAGGCATTCGCGATGAGCAGCGCGAATCCCATGCGCCACAGATGCCGCGCGAGGCGATGCGCACCCTGCAGCGTACCAACCCACAGCAGGCGCGCATCCAACAGCGCGGCGACAAATGCCACGCTGGCGAAGACGAAGAACATCGGTGCCCAGCCGGCCATTTTCGGGTTCGCGCGCACGTCGAAACCGATCGCATAGCCGGCAATGGCCACGACGAAAGCGAGCAGCATGAATACCGTCAGCGTGCCGCGCGACTGTTCCACGGGTTTGCGCACCGCGAGCACGCCGGTGCAGACGAGATAGAAGGTCAGCACGCCGGCCAGTATCGAGATGCGTTCTGTCCTGATCGCCGCCATGACCGCGCCGGTCGATGTCATCACGAGCATCGCGATCGCGAACACCAGGCCGCTGCGCCGATGCCAGGTCGCGCCCTTGCGTGCGAACAACGCGATCATGCCAGCGATCAGTGCCAGCGATCCCGCCACGATATGCACGTTGACCATGATCCGCTCCTCATCAATCGGTGCGACCACGCTCGCGCGTCGCGGCGCGGTGGCAAAGCGGATTGCGACGAGTGGCGCCCTGACGGGATCGGACGCCGGCCTCGGCCGACGAACGCCGCCGCACGCGCCGGTCAGCGAAGGCACGCAGCAGAACGAGTGCGTCGCCATCGGTCGGACGCTGCTCTCGCCCGGAGGCCGGCCGACCCTGCCACGGCCGCGCTTCGTCGCGACCAGCCGTGAACTGGCCACCGTATCCCGTCGCGCATCGCACGACCTCGCCGGGCCGCTACAGCCGCCGCACCTTCCCGAGTATCGTCGCCGCATGCACCCGCAGCCCCTGCCTCCAACCCGCGGCCTCAAGCAACTCTTCAACCGCCGCCGCGTGTTCGCGACACTCACGCTGTCGCTGGCCTGGGGTGCACTTCTCGCGCCGCTGTGGACCAGCCAACGCGCCGGCCTGCTGCTGCGCACGATGGAGATCAGCCTCGTCGCAATGATCGCGTTCGGCCTGATCGAGCAGTGGCCACGACGTCTGCCGCGCTGGTGCGCGCGCTGGGTGCTGCAGGTGATCGCCGTCGCCCTCGTCATCGCGCCGAGCGTGCTCGTCATCTACCTCGTGAGCACGCCACACGGCGGTCCGGCGTTCTGGAAAGACAGCGAACGCCTCAGTGGCGTCATCAGCCTCACCGTGACCGGGCTGCTGTTCGCGCCGTGGATCGCGGTAACGTCGCTGGTACGGCAGCGCGACAGCTTCATGCGCAATCAGGCGCTCGCGTTCCAGCTCGAACGCAGCGAACTCGAACGCAAGGCGGTCGACGCGCGCCTGCGGCTGCTGCAGGCACAGGTCGAGCCGCATTTCCTGTTCAACACGCTGGCCAACATCCGCGAACTCGTCGATTCGGGTTCGCCACAGGCCTCCGACGTACTCAACAGCCTGATCGCGTACCTGCGTGCCGCCGTGCCGCGCATCAACGATCCGGCCACGACGCTGGGCCAGGAGATCGACCTCGTACGCGCCTATCTCGAACTGATGCAGATGCGCCTGCCCGATCGATTGCAGTTCACGCTGGATGCCGACGCCGCCGCAGACCGCTTGCGCTGTCCGCCGATGACGCTGCTCGCCCTCGTCGAGAATGCGGTGCGCCACGGCGTCGATCCGAGCGAGGAAGGCGGACGCATCGACGTCAGCGTGCGCGCAGGCAACGGCCGCTGCCACGCCCAGGTACGCGATACCGGCATCGGCCTGCAGCATGGCCGCAACGCCGGCCTCGGCACCGGCCTGTCCAGCCTGCGCGAACGCCTGCGCCTGACCTTCGGCGAGGAAGCGCAGCTGACCCTGACCGCCATCGCGCCGCACGGCACCTGCGCCGACATCTATATCCCCGCCTGGCCGACCACCTCATGACCCGCCGCCCTACCGCGCTCATCGCCGACGACGAACCGCTGCTACGCAAGTCCCTAGCACGCCTGCTGGGCAGCGCCTGGCCCGAACTGGAGATCGTCGCATTCGCGCGCAACGGCCGCGAGGCGATCGAGAAATTCGACGCGCTGCAGCCCGACGTGTGCTTTCTCGACGTGCACATGCCCGGGCTTTCCGGCGTCGAGGCCGCGCAGCACATCGGCCGCCGCGCGCACCTCGTATTCGTGACGGCGTTCGACAACTATGCCGTGCAGGCTTTCCAGCACGGTGCGCTCGACTACCTGATGAAACCGGTCGAGATGGCGCGCCTGATCGATACCGTCGCGCGGCTGCAGGAGCGATTGCGTGCAGCGCAGCCGAGGCCGGATACCGAAGCGCTGCTCGAGGAACTCGCCGTGCACCTGCGGCGCAAGCTCGGGCTGTCGTCAAGCAGTCCCGCCATGCACGTATCGACGGCTGCCGAACCGACCGATGCGCCGCAGCCCGGAGCTCCGCTGCGCTGGATCCGGGCCTCGGTCGGTTCGACCCTGCGCCTGATCCCCGTCGACGCAATCGACTACCTGCGTTCCGACGAGAAATACACCCGCGTCGCGTGGCACGACGACAGCCACAAGCCTGCCGATGCCCTCGTGCGCACCCCGCTGAAGGAACTGCTCGCACAACTCGATCCACAGCAGTTCGCGCAGGTGCATCGCTCCGTCGTCGTGAATCTGCGCGCGATCAGCCACGTCACGCGCAGTGACAACGAAACCGCGGACGTGCATCTCAAGCACCGCACCGAGGCATTGCCGGTGAGCCGCAGCTATCTGCATCTTTTCCGGCAGATGTAGCCGTGCGTCGCAAGGCCGAATTCAACACCCAAGCGCGAGGAGGCGCGCGGAGCTATCACGCGTTGCACGCTGAATTGCATCGCCGCGGCAGCGCCCTCGCGCGAGGGTATGCGCCGCCGCGAACAGCGGCAAAAACAGTGATACTGGGCCCTCACCCCCAGCGAGAGGCAGCCCATGCGCGTCATCACGAGAACGATCGCCGTTACTGCTTTTGCCATCGCCGCCGGACTCACCGGCACCGCGCAGGCCAGGACCGTGAACTATCCGGCCAAAGGAAAACCCAGCTTCACCGTCGAAGTGCCCGACAGCTGGACAGTGACCCTCGCAAAGGAAGTCGGCGACTACACGGACCTCGGCAGCGAAGGCGGCACGGTGATGCAGCTGCGCACGATGGACGGGAACGCCGAGGACGTCGAAGCCTTCCTCAAGGACACGAACGACTACATCGAGAAGAACTACAGCGACGTGAACCTGACGGTGACTGACAAGGACTGCACGTTGAACGGGCTCGAGTGCAGCGTCGCCCACGGCACCGGCAAGGAGAAGGACGGCGGCGCGCCAGTGAAGCTCACGTCCGGCGTATTCGCGCTCAGCGACGGCAAGATCGGCGAGATCTGGTACGTCGCTCCGGCCGATGACACGGCCGGCATTGCCGATGCGGCCAAGATCTTCAATTCCTACAGGTCGCCGTAACGCACGGGAGCGCGCAGCGGATGCACCTTCCTCTGGCCCGAGCGAATTCCTCGTTGGACGACCGCGCGGACCTGCGGGGGGACTTGCCGAGGCCGAACACGACGCCTTGCGTGAGGGTCAATCAGGCACGCCGCCGTGGGCGGCGGCTGTGATCCTCGGCAAAAACTGGCAGCGGCGCCCACTACGGGCGCACTGTTGGCCGTTTCCGTCCGCAGAAGATCTGCCATGACCTCGTCATCGCGCAGAACAGGCGTGGCCTGCCGCGCCTGAGAAACCCGCTCGCCGGGCCGACCGACGGTGATCTGACGGTCGCCTTCTCCCGCGCGTGCTGCAGCGACGCTACACACCGCTCAACGGCGTCCCGGTCTGTCTCGACGGCACGCTCGTCGATGGCGTACTGCGGCTGCTCAAACGCCTCCGGCGTGCACCTGATGCGGCCGACGACATTGGGAAGGCGCCAGTTGCGGCCGGGAGAGATTGTTAACACACGTATACTTTGCCAGTTTCCGGGGCGCGAACGACTGATGGCGATGCGAGCCGCGAAGGAGTAGATCCCCCGGCAACGGCCCCTGCAGGACTCCCTCGGCGAGAGGACCTCGGGGCATGCCGCCAGCGTGGCCTGCCTCTCGATCCTCGCGTGAAGCCGCTAGTCCAGGGTCGAAGCACGACGGACGGTAAGCCCTGCGCCGTGGTGCGACCGCAGTCCGGCCGACTCGCAATCTCCGATGCGGCGACGACGGGCACCCATCCGATATATCCCGGTTACGCGTGAGAGGTTCTGCGCGCTGAAGGCAGTTACTCGCGCACACGCTACTTTTGGCAGAGCGCAACCGGACGCCCATTCTCGTCCGCGAGTGATAGCCCGACCGAGGAAGGCCAATGCGACATTCTGGAACGTTTGCCTGTAGCTCCAGTCACGTCGCGGGGCGAGGGCGTAGCAATGCGCCGGATCTCCCCTTACACGATCGCGCTTGCCGGGTACGGGTCCGATGAAGAAGCGATTGCTTGTTACAACACTGGCGGTGCTCGGCGGATGCGCGCACGTCGCACGCAATGAAGTACGGACAGTCCGCCAGCCCACCTTCGACGGCGGCGGCTATCCGGTGGAATGGTGCGACACCGCCTACGTAGGCCTCGCCGCGCGGTGCACCCTTGTCGGCAGCGGGCCGCAGTTGGTGCTTCGGGCGAACGTGATCAGCAACGACCGGCTGTACCTCGGCGGCAGCCTGATCATCGACCCCGACGGCCGCATAGGAGCGGTGGGATGCCAGGTGCCGCGCATGCCGGACGCACGGGTGGTCGATTGCCCCGGCGCCCTGATTTCCGCCGGGTTGATCAATCTTCACGAGCATATCGACTACAGCCACCAGCAGCCGCCGGAACCGCCGGCGCTCAGGTGGCGGCACCGCAACGAGTGGCGCCGGCTCAGCAGTGCCGAGCGCGGCTTCGACGATGACGCACCGGACGATGCCACCGTGCGAACGCAGGTCAGCGAACGCGCGCTGTTGCGTCACGCGCTCGCGGGGACGACGTCCATTTCCGGCGCAAAGGACTATCGCGCGTTCCTGCGCAATCTGGATCTGGCGAAGGCCCCTCTTGGCTCTCCCACCGGCATTCCCGTCGTCGCGAGCACCTTTCCGCTCAACGACGGCGCAAGCATGGCGATCCTCGCAGCCCCTTGCACGGCCGCCGAGATAGGCGCGATCCAGTTCGAACCGTCCCGTCCGTTCATCGCGCACGTCGGCGAAGGCAGCAACGCGAGCGCCGGCTATGAGATCGACTGTGTGCTGCGGGCCGTCGCCGGCAAATCGACGCCGAATGCTTTCGTTCACGGGATCGCGATCGGCGCTGGGCAGATTCCACACCTCAAGCGACAGGGCGTCGCTGTCGTGCTGTCGCCGCGGTCGAACTTCCAGCTCTATGGCGTGACGGCACCGGTGCTCGCGCTGAAAGACGCCGGAGTGGCGCTCGGGCTGGGCACCGATTGGTCGCGTTCCGGCTCGCTGACGTTGCTCGACGAGGCGCGCTGCCTGTCCCGCTACAGCCGCGATCGTCTGCAAGGCCGGATACGCGCGTCCGATCTGCATCGGATGATGACGGCCGGCGCGGCGAGCGCCGTGGGACTGCAAGGCCAGGTGGGTTCTCTGGCGCCGGGTGAATGGGCCGATCTGGTGGTATTTGACACCGAGGGCCGCCTCAGCCTGGCGGACGTGCTGGAACACAGTGCGTTGCCGCAAACCCTTGCGGTGCTGATCGGCGGCCGCATCGCCAGCGCCCCGCCCTACTGGGCCGGACATCTGCCACAACTGGACAATTGCAGCATCGACCCACGACAGTTGTGCGGGCGCGCGCGCGTTGTCTGCGGCGCCGACGCGCGGCGCCCGCTGTCGACCGTGCTGCAGCCGTCCCCGTACTCGATTGACGACACGCGCCTATGCCAGCCGCAGCCGACCGACGACTGCGTCGCGCGCTGACTGCCGAACACCAATCAACCTGTCCCGCGCAACGGGGGAGACCATATGCCGATCCGCGCCAACAGCATTCGCCTCTTCGTCAGTTCCACATTCAGCGATTTCCGACGCGAGCGCGAGATCCTCGACGCGCGGATCTTTCCAAAGCTGCAGCGCTACTGCGCCGAACGCGGCTACCAGTTCCAGCCCGTCGACCTGCGATGGGGCATCAGCGAGGAGGATGCCCGTTCGCAGCAGACGCTGAAGGTCTGTCTGAACGAAGTGACGCGCTGCGTCCAGACTTCGCTTCAGCCCTGCTTTCTCGCACTCATCGGTGATCGCTACGGTTGGCAGCCACTGCCGGAGCTGATCCCGGAAGACGAATTCCGGCGCATCGTCGAAGCCGTGCGCCGGGATGAGACCCTGGCGAAGGTTTCGACCGACCCGGTGGCGCTGCTGGAAACCTGGTACTGGCTCGACCGGAACCAGATTCCGCCGCACCGCGTTTTGCAGCCACGCAAGGGCGCACTCGCGCGCCACCCGCACCGCTGGCGAATCGTCGAGGAACAGATCCGGTGCATTCTTCGCACCGGGGCAACAGCCGCCGGCCTTTCCGCGAAAGCAGGCGACAAGTATTTCCTGTCTGCCACAGCGCAGGAAATCGCACGCGGCGTGTTCGACGCCCAGGCGCATTCAACCCGGCCCGACTTCAGGCAGCACGTGCTGTGCTTTGTGCGGCGTAGGCTCGGCGTGCCGCCCGAGACCTCCCTGCCGGCTGATCCTTCCTTCAACGACGTCGACGCAACGGGCACGCTCGATACGGACGCGCACGACAGGCTGAATGCCCTCGTCGGCCGCATCCAGAACGCGCTGGGCGACAACGTGCTGGTCTATCAGGAATTTGTCGAGCCGAACCGCGATTCCGGCGACTACGAGGCCGCGTTCACCGCCAATGCGGAACGTTTGCTTGGGCGACTCGTGCAGCGAGAAATCTCCCGCCTGGAACAGCTGCACGGCGAAGAGCAGGAATGGCTGCGGCACGAGGCGTTCGGACAGGACCGCGCCGGTCGTGCGCTGGGACGCGAGGACCTCGTCGATCGTGTGGACAAATTCCTCGACCGTTCCGGCGGGCGCGGAATGATCGTGCATGGCATCGGCGGCATCGGCAAGTCGACGCTGGTGGCCAAGGCCGCATCCATGGCGAGCGATGTGATGCGCGGTCTGTTTGTCGTGCAGCGCTATATCGGTGCGACCGCCGCCGCTTCCACCGGCCATTCGCTACTGGTCAGTCTGCTGCGGCAGCTCGCCGGCCCGGACAGCGACATCGGACTGGAGTCACCCGACCTCGCGCAGCTCGGCCGGGAACTTCGACGCCTGCTCGCCGACACCGCCGCGACGAAACCCCACGGTGTACTGCTGGCACTCGACGCCCTGGACCAACTACCCAAGGGTGACCCGGCGCGCAGCCTCGACTGGCTGCCGTTCCCGGCGCCGGACGGCGTGGCGCTGCTGGTATCGACGGTCGACGGCGACCTGCTCGACGCCCTGCGCCGAAGAATGCCGGGCGCTGAAATCGTTCAGGTTGGCGAACTGCCGACGACGGATGCACGCGACATCCTGCGCTCGCTGCTGCGCGAGAGTGATCGCCGTCTTCAGCGGCATCAGGAAGACCATGTCCTGCGGCTGTTCGGCAACGAAGGCTCTCCGCTGTATCTGCGGATCGCCGCATTCTTCGCGCAGCGCTGGACCGCGTACGACGGTCGACCCGCTCCGACGCCGCGCCTGCCGCCAGGCACCCTGGATCTCATCAGCCGCTTCTTCGCCGATCTCGCGGGCCCAGGTGGCCACGCGCCGCTGCTCGTGTCGAAGGTCTTCGGACTGCTCGCCGCCTCGAAGCAGGGCCTGACGGAAACGGAGCTGCTAGCTCTGCTGTGGGAAGACCACGCGTACCGGACGATGGTGGACGCGAACAATCGCGCGCACGGACTTCCCCCGCTGCGAAGCCTGCCCATGATCTTCTGGTCGAGACTGCGCGACGACCTCGCCTCCTTCATGGTGGAGCGCGGTGCCGACGGGACCTCGGTACTTGCGTTCTTTCACCGGATCTTCGACGAAGCCGTAGCGCACACATTCCTGCCGACGCCAGAGTCACGTGCCGCCTTCCGGCGTGCGCTCATCACACATTTCCGGGGCGAGCCGCTGTCCATCGGCGAGCGCGATGCGCAGCGGCCGAATCTGCGCAAACTCTCCGAACTGCCTCACCAGCTCATCGCGGCCAAGGACGCCGGCGGGCTGCTCAATCTGCTGTCCCAGGAAGACTACTTTTTTGCCAAGCTCGCGGCGCGGCGCGGCGAGGAGTACTACCGTGAGGTGTATGCCTGCGCCGTTCTGCTGGACCCGGCCGTCGCGCCCCGTGGACGTGCAAGGCTGATCAACGCGCTCGCCAGGCACGTCCTGGCTGCGATTGCCAACCGTGCACGCTCCCGGCTGTTTTCAGCGGAAGAACTTCACGTCAGCCTAGTCTATCTTGACGACAACGGCACCTTCTACGAAGCATTGCTGCGCGCCTGCATGCGCAAGCTCGCCACCCAGTCTGGCGCTCGCGCCTCTGAAGCCCGGAAGGTCAGCGCCATTCTCGGCATACGGCTGGCAAACCTGCGCCGCCGTACCGGTGAACTCGACCAGGCCGCAGCCGACCTCGCGAGGATCCTGCCGCTGCTGCGCAAGCGCCGGCTATGGGTCGAAGTGTCGCGCGCCGAATACGACCTGGCCTACATCGACGTGCTGCGCGGCGAGTTCGCCACCGCAGCTCGCACCTTCGAGGTGAGCGCCGGATCGGCGCGCCGCGGTGGCAGCGCCGTTTCCGAATCGATCAGCCTCTGTCTCGCCGCGCGGGCGCTGTGGACCGAGGCCATTTCGCGGCGCGCCGAACGCGACGAGGCGCCGCGCTTCCTTCAGGTACTTGACCGCGTCGAAGCAGTCTTCCAGCAGCACACCACCCTGGACAGCAATGCGCTGCGCTGGATCACCAACGTGCGCCTCCACAGGTTCGATATCGGATTCCGCACCGATGATCTCGGCATGGCCGAGCAAGCCGTTGACCAGTTGCAGGAAGACCCGTGGGTGAAAGCCTACGGACAGTTGAATGCCTATGTCCCGGCGTTGCTGGCGCGCCTGGACATGTTGAGGAGCAATTACGCCGACGCGGCCAGGGCGCTGCATGAGCTGATCGAGGCACGACCGCGGACATACGAGTCCCTGGTGAAGGACTACTTCGACGCGGGGATGGCCTATATCCACGCCGGCCAGAAGCGCGCTGCGCGGAATTTGTGGCGCCGCGCACTGGATATCGATCCGGAGAATCGCCATGGGAACGAGCCGTGGAAGCAGTTGGTCCGATCGGCGATGCCGCTGACCCGCTGAGAAGACAAGTCGGTGCGGGCACGTCCGACGGGTTGCTCTGCCGGATGTCGACATCGGCCTGCCCACGCGCCGCGAGCCCCGCTCGTCCGGGACGGCGTCCGGCTCCCATGCAAGCGCGGCCCCTGGCGCTCCCGGCTCGCGACTCCGCGCACCGGCACCGCGGACGGACTACCGGCGCCGGCCCGGCGATGGCGGAAAGAAAGCCTTGATCTTCAATTCCTGCAAGTCGCCGCAAAAGCCGGAAGCGGGGGGTAATCACGCCGCTTCACCCGATACGGAGTTCCCGTCGTAGGACCGCACCGACGTGCGCGGGACCGACTGAGGGCAAACGCCGCGTTCTTGCGCTAAGGCCAATCAGTACGCCGCAGGGGGGCACGGCGTTGGTGATCCGCGGCCGGAAGGCTGGCGGCATCGCCCGATGACGGGCGCCCCGTTTACCGTTTTCCATCCGCAGGAGATATGCCGTGACCTTCATCATTGCGCAGAACCAGACTGGCCCACTGCCGCTGAAAATCCCGTTCAACGCGCCGATGGACGGCGATGTGACGATCGCCTTCTCCGGGACGTGCTGGAGCAACGCCCCGGGGACCGGCGGCGTGCAGGTCTATCTCGATGGCACGCACATCGGCGACGCGCTGCTGTGCTTCAATACCCCCGGCGTACACCTGACGCTGCCGACCCAGTTCTTCGCCGTCACCCTGACGGATGGTCCGCACACGATCGCGCTGCAGCCGCAGTCGGCAAACACCGTGTCGGACAAGAACGATTTCTACTCCCTGTGGATCGTCGCCTGACGCGGCCTGCCGGCGCGCGCCGCGTCCACGCGGCACGCCTGGCGCCTTCCCGACGTCACGCGCGGCCGGTACGACCGCACAGGCGAGACGCCGGGCAAGGGATACCGCTTCCGCCAGAACTCGCCCGACGACGGGCGCGCCGCCCTGGTAATCCGATCCCATCCGCAGGAGCACTTTCGTGACCTACTACATCGCGCAGAACCAGGGCGGCACATTGCCGCGGACATTCCCGTTCGAGCTGCCCATCAGCGGGGATGTGACCATCGCCTTTTCCGGCAGCTGCTGGAGCAGCTTCGCCGCAGCCATCTGCGGCGTCGGCGTCTTCCTCGACGACAAGCACCTCGGCGACGTGCCGCTGTACTTCAACAACCCCAACGAGCACCTGACACTGCCCACGTTCTTCTTCCCCGTGAACCTCGACTTCGGCCCGCACACGATCACGCTGCGCCGGATCACCGACACCACCTTCAGCGACGAGAACGACTACTTCTCGCTCTGGATCGTCGACTGATACGCCAACGCGGCGCGCTGCACGCGCGCCGCGCTGGCAGGTGGCACGAAGCCCACCGGCGTACCACCCCAGGCCTGACTGATTCCTGGTCATCCATGACTGAATTCCACGCATCGTCCACTGATTTCGATGCACTCGCTGCATGGAATCAGCCATCGCCGGGTGATGCACCCATCATCGACGACGGAGTTTCACTCACCGTTCCCTGGTTTCCATGCGTCGCCGACTAGAAATCACTCAGCCGCCACGGGTTTCCATCCATCGCAGCATGGAAATCAATCATCGGTGAGTGACGCACCACTCATTGATGACTGAAGTTCAGTCGCCGCCGGCTGAGATCCGCGCACGCGCCCCCGATGGCCGGTCTCGAAACGCCGGGCAACTCGCTGCTGGACTGTGGATTTCACAAGGGGCTGGGTGAACGCCACTCAGCGGACGCTGGCGTTGCGTTGTCGCGGCGGTGCGCTCGGTCGCGGACGCGGAGCGATCGGTGCAGTGCCAACCGTGACGCACGGGTATTGAACGACCGTTGCCCGCCCGTCCGACGCACAGACTCTGCGGCGCGCCCATTCCGCGTGTCAGCTCTCCACGCCAACGGCGTATGACGACACGAACGCACGGCTGTCCCGCGCGGGATTCCCCTCACGCCCATGTCCCGTCTGGTCCGACTCGCTGCCGCTTTCGTGTTGTTTTCCCTGCTGCCCTCGCTGACATTCGCTCAGCTGGACAGCAGCCTCGATCCGACGTTCGGTGATGCGGGCCGGTCAGCGTTTGCGATCGTCTCGCGCGATCCGTCGGAGACGCCGGGCGTGCTGGACTGGGCGCAGGTCACGCCGTTCAAGGTACTGCCGCGCGGGGATGGCTCTGCCATCGTCTGGTCGAACGCGGCGACACCGTATGACTTGCCGATCAGCACATCCTCAGTGCCGGTGGCGGTGCGCATCCTGGCCAATGGCACCTGGGATGCGTCCTGGGGCGCCAGCGGCGGCGGCCGCACCGTGATCTACGTCGGCGAGGACTATGACTGGCGCGCGAACGATGCAGTGTCGATGTCCGACGGCGGCATGGCGGTGGTCGGCACCATCGACAACCCGGACGGCAGCAGCGACATGGCGGTGTGGAAGTTCACGGCGAATGGACAAGCCGACGCTGGCTTCGGCAGCGGCGGGCTGCGTCGCCTGCGCCGCGGCGGCCTCCCATCGGATGCCGGGAAGGCGCTGCACCTCGCCGACCTGGATCTGCTCGGTACCGGCAATCCGATACCGGAACTGCTGATCGTAGCCGGTAATGTGCGCGACGGCCTCGCCGGGCCGCATGGCCTGGGCATGGCCATCATGAGCCTGACCGGAGACCTTTGCCCGTCGTCCGTGCCCGGGTGCGGCACGGTGATCGGCGGCGACGCCGGCCTTTCCACCGAATGGGGCATGCTGCGCATCGGTACGGACCTGTGCCCGAACGGCGCGGACATCGATGTGGTCGACCTGACCAAGTTCGACGCCGGCGTTGCCGACGCCATTCCGGTACTGATCCGCGGTTGCGGGAGTACCGCGGTCGTCAAGCACACCATCATCGGCAACAACGCCGGCAACTGGCGCTGGACCACCAATCTGGCGTATGCCAACAACGGCCGGTCGCTGGTCACGTTCGGTCCCGGGTTCATGGTCGACGGCAATGCGCTCGCACATGCGCCGGTCACCGGCCTGCCGCTCGGTGGCGAATCGCTCGTCATTGCCGGCTTCCGCGCACAGCCGGACCGCAGCCAGCCGTTGATGATGGCGGCGCGCCTGGACCGGACCTCGTTTACCGCGGTGACCTACGACGCCGACCCGCCAGGCGACCCGTGGCTGAGTCCCGGCGCCTACGCGGATACCCTGGTCGTTCAGCCGGACGGCAAGCTGGTCCTCGGCGGCGGCATGGCGCTGTCGTCCTGGACGTTCGGTGACTCTTTGCTGATGCGGCTCAATGCCGACCTGACGCCCGACGCCTCGTTCGGCAATCTGTCGGCGAGCCTGCCGGGCCGGCAGATCTACGGCTATCCGATCGCCGGCACGGATCGCGACAATCGCATCAACGCCATGGCGCTCACGCCGGACGGCAAACTGCTGGTCACCGGCTATGCCTATGCGAGCAACGACGGCAATGCCCGCTACGGGTCGGTGATGCGCATGCGGCTGGAGGGCGACCGCATTTTTGCCACGGGTTTCGACGGCACGCCATAAACGTTCCAAAGACGGGCGACGCACGCGGTGACAACGGGTTCGTCCCCCGCGTCGAGCGACGAGTCAAAGGCGTCGGCTCGACGTTCAAGGTATGCGCGCAAGTCCCGACGCGGACGTCGTCGACGGCCGGTTTGCCCGCATTTCTCACACCCGTTCGTAGCGAGGCCGCCGAGACGCTCGCCCTGATGCGCGCCGCGGACTTCAGAGTGACGGCGAAGGCGCAGTCGACACTACGTCGAGCCGACACGAGGGAGCGGCGCGCATCAGGGCGAGCGTATCGGCGGCCGCAGTAGAAGGGGCGGTTACTGAACAGGGCCAGGAACGGCGTGCCGTTGCGTTGACTGGCTGCGCGCCTCGCACGCGCGGTCAGCCGAGGTTGTAGACGACCTTCTTCCCGTCCGTCGTGATATGGCCGCCGTCGACCAGCGCCTTGCGCACCGCGGCGCAGTGGTGTTCGTCGAGCTTGTGCCAGGACGAGATGCTGGACGTCAGCGTTTTCAGCGTGCGCGGACGCGCGCTTTTCATGCCGTGCAGGCGATCCAGGATGGCCTTGATCATCGCGTCGGATGGCGCGGCGACCGCTTTGGCGGTCGCCTTCGCGGCAGGCTTGGGTGCGGGTTTCGTCGCGGATGGCGCTGCTGTTTCTACCGCGGCTTTCGGTGCCGTGGTCTTTTGAGTAGCGGGCTTGGCAGCCGGCGGCGCGTGTGCGGACGGCGACCGCTCCGCACGTGGCGCTGCAACGGCCGCAGGTTCGTGTGCCGCCGTGGTCTTTTCCGCTGCGCGAGTCGCCGCGGGATGCGCCGCTGCGGTGATCGCTTTCTCGGTCGGCGCCGCTTTCGGTGCCGCACCAGCGGCCGTGGCGATCGACGCCACGCGGCGGCACGCGGTTCCCAGCCGGTTGAGATGCTTGACGAGGGGATCGAAGCCGGTGTCTTTCGAGACGATGATGAAGCTGGCCTGCGGATGCTGCAGCGACAGCCGTCCAAGGTAGAACGCGAGGTGAAAGTCGAGCGCGTTGGAGCCGCTGCCCGCGATCTGGACGTAGTCCGCGTCGCTGCCGAAGCTCTGCAGGGCCTTGGCGGTACCCAGCGAGATCTTCGACTGGCTTTCGCCGACGAAGACGCGGATGTGGTGCAGGCCTTTCTTCAGGCCGTCGAGATTGGCGGGTTGGACGTTTTCGAAATCGATGAGGACGAATTGCATCGTGGCGTTCCCTGGCTTGTTTCTTGCGTGGCCATCTTGCTACGCGTCGGCATCGGTGCGAAGCGCAACGACAGCTCGACGGTGCCGGCGGATCACGATTTTGCCGTGTCCGGTCCCAAAACCATCGATAACGGCTTCCAGGGATTCGTCATGGCCCATTTCGTCACCGGTCTCATCGCGCGCCGCGGCGCCTTGCAGGCGTTTGCGGCATCGCATCAATTGCCCGCGCCCATCGCGCTGACCGAGGTGCTGGGACTGCTGCCGCTGGACGAGGATGTGCTAGATACCCTGCTGCCGGAGCCACCCGAGGATTTCGTTGCGGGCTTCAACACGCTGTCGCCGCCGCTGATGGCGGCGCTGAAGGCGGGGTCGCAGCGCGCGACGCTGCTGTATTTCGAAACCGAATACTTCGGCGGCATGGGCACACAGGGCGCGGCGGTGTTCCGCGACGGCGACGTTGTGTTCGGACCGCAGGCGGCGGAACTGGGACCGATCAACAACGCGCTCGCGGTGCTCGGCGTGCGCACCGTGCCGCCGGCGGTCGACGAGTTCGAAACGGTGGGGCTGCACCGGCATCGCAGCACGGACGAGTGGTTCGCGGCGGCCGCGGATGGCGGCGCGTAGAACGCAACGGGACGGCGCGGACGGCGCGCGTGCGCAACGACGGCGGGCCGCGGCACAGCGCGCGATCGTCGATACCGACAGCGATGGCGACACGCCGCAGTCCTTGCCTCACCGCTCCCCGCGGAGCAACGCGCTACCGCAGCGGCGCGCGAACGATGGTCTTCGTGACGTTCTGCCCCTCGATCGTATAGCTCAGTGTCGCCTTGTCTTCCTGCCCGGGCGCCATGCGGAAATCCAGACTCGCACTGCCGACGACGAGGTAGTGCGTGGCATCCGGCACGTAGACCGCGGAAGACCATGGCGAGCCTTCGCTGCGGACCAGCGAGCCGGTCCAACGCGTCGCGGTGATCCAGCGGCCCGCCTGCAACGTGTACCACTGCGGCTGATTGACGCGATCGAAAACGAGCAGCGCGCCGAATAGCGTCGAGTACGCGCCCTGGTGCAGGCTCAATCCCCAGCCCGGTTCCGCGGACGCCGCCCAGAGCCCGGAATAGTCGGCGACCGGGAAAGGAGTTCCTGGGAACTGCAGCGTACGGGCGATCGCGCTCACCCGGAACGCGATGCGCTCGCTCGCAGCGCCCGAGGCGTCGTCGACCAGTTCCGCCGCGTAGTCCCCGGCCGGCAATGCGCCGAGCAGGATGTCGACGACTTCGGGCGCGCCCGGGACGATGCACTGCCGGGACCGGTGATGCACGCGCAAGGTCCGCTCGCGCAGCTCGACGCCGACGGTGTCCTTGTCGAATACGCAGTCGTCGACCGTAAGGCGCAGATGCAGGCGCTCGAGCGCAACGGGCTCCGCTGGCACGATCTGCGGCACAGCGAACGCGGAGAAGGACAGACCGGCAAACGCGGCGGCGGCAGCGCGAGCGATGAGGGAAAGGCTGGGCATGGAATCACTCCTGGGGAAACCGGACGCCGGACGCGACCGGGTGGAACTTCGTCGCCGACCGGAACACCCGGAGTGAAAGTTGCGCAGTTTCGGCAACGTGAGGCCGAAGTGACTCGCTTGCGCACCCGCCTGCAGAGCGGACTGACGGGGCGCAAATAACGGTTCCGTAACGTTTCGGCGCGCATAGTGATCGGAAGCTTCGTCGAAGCTCACCGTTGCGCCGTGTTTCCCGGCGATCCGCTGTCCCGTCTCGCTCACACCGGTCCAGGACCGACTCCGATCGACGCTTCGCGACGTTGCCGCCTCCGGCATTGAGCGTCGGTGCCGCCGCTACTGGCCCGCGCGCTCGTCCGTCGAGAGCCCTGGGCAAGCCTCCGCGACGGATGGCGCTGTTCCCTGTCCGCACCGGCCCGCGCCAGGCCCAGGATAAACATGGCAAACGTTGTACATTTTCAATTTCGATTGGCGCCCGGCGCGAGTGTAGGTCCGGCATTGCTGCGACAGATATGGTCACTGGCCAGTGCCAGTCCGCAAGTCGAGGTCAGCCGCGCGCAGCGCTACAACGCCGACGGATACATCTATTCGTTGTCGGCACCGCCCAACCTGCAGAACATCGCCGAGGTCGAAGTACGCCTACGCGGGCTGCTCACGCGGCATCTCGTCGGCGCGGTCAATTCACTGGTCCGGCTACCGTGACCGCAAGGAGAGTCTCTTGAGCTATGACATCGCAGTGGGTCGATGCACCGGGGTGAGCGAGCAGCACGCGCTGGTGAAAGTCGAAGGCGCGATGCTGCGCAGGCTGCGTCCCGGCCAGGCCTTCGGCGTGCAGACCAAGGCCTGCCTGCGCGTGCCGTTGTCGGTCTGCAGCAAGCAGCGCACGCCGCGCGCGGGCGAGGAGCTGTATCTCGATTACGACAGCATCAGCGCAGGGGCGGAAGCGTTCCTCGACGTCGAAGGCGACGGCCAGTTCGTACCCGCCGATATCCGCCTGCTCGTCGACAAGCTCGATCCGATACCGCGTCCGCAGCCGTCGCAGAAACACCGCGCGGCGAACTGGCCGATCCGACACTGACGTCATCGGCGAGGCGGCGAGGCGGCGATCACGCCATCTCGCGCGGCAGCGCTGAACCCGGTGCCGATCCTTGCGTGCGCAGGATGCGTCGTGTGTGCGCAATGCGTCGGTGCAGCCCGGCAGAAGATGCGCAGAGCACTTTCCCGAACCGATGGCGCCTTGCGCCGCTACGTCGTCAGCATCCGGTAATCGACTGCTGCGCGACATGCGCGACATGCTGGCCTTTCTTCGCCGCACCCGAGAGAAACAGCGTCGGCCGGCTCAGGTTGTAGTGGTCAGTGGTGTCGATCAGCAGGTCGACGCGGCCATCGCGATCGAGATCACCGGCAAACAGCACGGACGGCACCGCCTCGCCGAGTTCGATCACCCCGCTCTCGCTGCGGGTGGCGAAGGTATCGAACAGCACCTGCTCCATGACGCCGTCGCCGAGGACGACCGTGCACGCGAGCGCGTCGCCCGTGCCGCTGCAGCGCACGCCGAGATTCAGAGTCTTGCCGCTGAAGGTGATCGGTAACGGCGTCCCCGCGTTCAGGGGTTGTGGGTCAGCCATGGCAACGGCTATGTCGCCGGCGCGCAGACTCGCAATACCCCGCAGCAGCACGCGCGGCTCGATGCCCGGCGCAACCACGCTGCGGCCGGTCTTCTCATCCGGTCCGTCGCCCACGGGATCGTTGACCGCCTCGATCTTCAGCGTCGTGGGTTGCAGCGTCGCCTTGCCGCCGTCGACGACGAGCGCGAGCCAGGTTTCGCCGGTGCGGCCCGGCACTTCGTCGCCGTGGAAGGTTTCGCCGGTGAGCATGAGCTGCGGAACAGGCGCTGCGGCGAAGGCGCTGGCACAGGTGAGCAGGAGCAGTGAGGCGATGGTCTTCATGGGTCTCATTGTTACCAGCGGGACAGGCGAATGGCGGGCGCGATCCGGGCAATGCGCAGGCAGATGGCGACGCCGGATCACCGATGATGACCGGACGCTGCGCAAGAACCGTCGCCGGAGAGACCGGAGCGCCGCCCCTCGCGGCACGCGCGATATTCACGGCACGCGCCGATGCACGTGTTCATTTCACCACCGTCTGCAGCAACGCACGGGTCCGCTGCGTGTCGGCGTGCTCCTTACCCTGCAGCCGTTCGCGCAGCTCCAGCGCCTCGCGCAGGTACGGCGCGGCGTTTTCCTCGCCGTCGAGCGCAACGATTCCGCGTTGCTCGACGAGTTGTGCGTAGGCGAGATCCGGCGCTTTCGCGCGGTCATGCTGCAACAGCGCGGCGTCGTACATCGCGGCCAGGTGATAGCCAAGTTCGGATTCCAGCGCCAGGCGTATACGGGCGTCGTGCTCGCCTGATGCCGCGGCCACAGGCGTGATCGCGTCGGCGTGCTGGCGCGACGCAGCGGCCTCTGCGTCGCGACCATTCAGGCGCTGCAACAGGGCAAGCTGGCGCAGGCCGCGCACGACCTGTTCGTGGTTCGGCCCGAAATAGCGCACACGCAGATCGACCACCTGCTGCCAGCGCCGCGCCGCCTCGTCCAGGCGCCGCTGCTGCACGAGATACGGCGTGAGGTAGACGAGCGCGATCGCGTAGTCGCTGGACGCCGGATCGGAACGCTGTTCGGAAACCGCGATCTGCCGCTCCTGGTAAGTTGCCGCGAGCGCGCGATCCTTGCGATGCAGGGCGTTGAACATCAGCGTACTGCGGTAGACGTCGATCTCGGGCGCATCGGCGCCGAAAATCCGCTGATGCAGCGCGAAGTTTCGCTCCATGTGCACATGCGCGGCGTCGAACTCGCCGACGTCGGCGTAGTGATTGCCGATGTCGCCGGCGAGGCGCGCGACTCGCCACAGCGCGTCGATACCCGCAGCGCTGACCGTCGCGATCAGCGCACAGGCGCGCTCGCTGTCGGCGACAGCGGCGTCCAGGTCACCGGCAGCGAGTTCGTCCGAACCGAGTATCGCCAGTGCCATCGCCCGCACAGCGGCCTCGCTGTCGGCCAGCGCCTTAACGGCGGCGCGAGCGCGCTGGCTGAAATCCGCAGCCCCGGCCTTGTCGCCCTGCCTCTGGCGCAGGCCAGCCAGATACGCGAGCGTGACAGAAACATAGCTGCGCGGCAGGTCCGGCCTTGATTCGACTTGCTGCAATAGCTGCTTTCGGAATTTTTCCGCCTCTGCCCATTTCTTGTCTTCCTCGGCGAGCGCGGCCAGTTCGTCGAGATCGTCGAGCAGAAACGGTTCCCAGCCCTCGGCCTTCGGATCGCTGCCCAGCGCGACGATCTTCAGCAGCGACGCGCGCAGTGCCGCCGGGGCGTCGCCGCCGCGCAGCGCCTGGATGCGCTCGCGCTCGGCGGCGATGGCAGTGGCGTTGCGTGACGTGCCGAACTCGAACCCGTTGTCGCCCGTGCTCCGCACTTCCAGCCCGGCGCCGCTCGCGATGATCTGGAGCACGGAACGCAGGGGCACGGCCTGAAGATAGAACGAGCTCGGCGGCGTCTCGGCTATGCGTTCGGGGTGCACGATCCCGATCTGCTTGAGCTTGCCCAGATCGATCGCGAGCCGGCGCGGGTTTGCGTCGGTCAGATCGAGTCCTACGTAGGGCTCGCTCAGTTGCTTGAGTTGCACGCGGACCGGCGCGCCTGCGCCGGCGCCGTTGCGGGACAGTTCGGCCGGGGAATTCGGTGTGCCCGGTGCCGCCAGCGTGAGCCCCCGGGCAGACCGTTGCTCCGGTCCGACGCTCAGGACGAGGTCATAGGCGTCGCCCTTGCGCGTCAGCCGTGCCAGGGCGGACATCTGGCCCCGCGGCGCATCCGCGCGATCGAACGTGAAATCCCGCGCTACGACCGCGTCGCCCTTCCCGATGCAGACCTGCACGTCCAGCGGCACTGCCGGCGTATCACCGAGACCCGTGAACGTCAGTTCGAGCGCGACAGGACAGGCGTCCAGGCCGGTGTCCGGCGCCGGCGGCCGTGCGACCGCGGCCAGTGGGACGATCAGCAGCACGAGCCAGCGCCAGCGGGAACGGCAGTCGGGCAGCAAAAGGGCTCGGGACATGGGCACTACCTTCGGCGTGAGAGAGAACAACCAGTGTGGGTTCCGGTCGACGAGAGCGACACAGCCGCATCCACACTAAATGCGCCACGGCGCCAGAACAGAACAGCACGCATCGCCATTCCATGCCACGCCTGCCTTCTGACCACCCTGCAGACGAGTCCGCCAGCCGATATATCGCTTCATCCGGAATCGGCGATATAATCCGCGCCCTCCTCGCCGCCGAGGGGCGCTGCAAGTCCGGTCGCCGGTCATCGCGACAAGGAATCAGGCTCGGCGGAATCGGGTTTCATTCCGACACCGCGCCCGCCCAAGCACTGGAGTTCACCCATGAATGCCGTCGTAAAGCCGCAGCACGACTTCAAAGTCGCCGATATGTCCCTGGCCGAATGGGGCCGCAAGGAAATCGAGATCGCCGAGCACGAGATGCCGGGCCTGATGTCGATCCGCAAGAAGTACGCCGCCGCCAAGCCGCTCAAGGGCGTGCGCGTGACCGGCTCGCTGCACATGACCATCCAGACCGCGGTCCTGATCGAAACCCTGGCCGACCTCGGCGCCTCGGTGCGCTGGGCCTCGTGCAACATCTTCTCGACCCAGGACCACGCCGCCGCCGCGATCGCCGCGACCGGCGTGCCGGTATTCGCGTGGAAGGGCGAGACGCTGGAAGAGTATTGGGACTGCACGCTCGACTGCGTGATCCACCCCAACGGCAAGGGCCCGGAACTCGTCGTCGACGACGGCGGCGACGTGACCCTGCTGATCCACAAGGGCTATGAGCTGGAACAGGGTTCGGACTGGGTCAACACCGCCTCGGGCTCGCACGAGGAACAGGTGATCAAGAACCTGCTCAAGCGCGTAGCCAAGGAACGCCCGGCAGGCTTCTGGACCGCGATCGTCAAGGACTGGCGCGGCGTGTCCGAAGAAACCACCACCGGCGTGCACCGCCTGTATCAGATGATGGAGGCCGGCAAGCTGCTGGTTCCGGCCATCAACGTGAATGACTCGGTCACCAAGTCGAAGTTCGACAACCTGTACGGCTGCCGCGAATCGCTGGCCGACGGCCTCAAGCGCGCGATGGACGTGATGCTGGCCGGCAAGGTCGCCGTCGTCGCCGGCTACGGTGACGTGGGCAAGGGCTCGGCCCATTCGCTGCGCGCCTACGGCTGCCGCGTCATCGTCACCGAGATCGACCCTATCAACGCGCTGCAGGCTGCGATGGAAGGCTTCCAGGTCGACACGCTGGAATCCTCGCTCGGCACCGCCGACATCTATGTGACCACGACCGGCAACAAGGACGTGATCACGGTCGAGCACATGCAGTCCATGAAGGACCAGGCCATCGTCTGCAACATCGGCCACTTCGACAACGAGATCCAGGTCGATGCGCTGAACACGCTGCCCGGCGTCAAGAAGATCAACATCAAGCCGCAGGTCGACAAGTACGTTCTTCCCGCCGTTGACGGCAAACCTGGCCGCGAGATGTTCCTGCTGGCCGAAGGCCGCCTCGTCAACCTCGGCTGCGCCACCGGCCATCCGAGCTTCGTGATGTCGAACTCGTTCTCGAACCAGACCCTGGCCCAGCTCGACCTGTGGGCGAACAAGGACACGTACGAGAAGACCGTGTATCGCCTGCCCAAGAAGCTCGACGAGGAAGTCGCGCGCCTGCACCTGGAAAAGATCGGCGTGAAGCTGACCCGTCTGACCGCCGACCAGGCGGCGTACCTCGGCGTCGATGCCGACGGTCCGTATAAGCCGGAGCACTACCGCTACTGAGGTATCGCGCGCCTGTCGGCGCGCCTGCCGCAACAGCAAACGCCGCAGCCTTCGGGCTGCGGCGTTTTTGTCTGGTTGACGCCGGAGGTGGGCTGGTCGACCGCTGCGGGCTGCGAGTCCCCTACCAATGGCCAACCGCCTGCTGCATCGCAACACCTAGGCAAGCCCGTCGCTCGCGTGCTATCACAAAGCCGGAGGGCCGACCTCCGCGGCGAAGGACTGGGGAGTCTGCGCATGGCGAACGGTTTCAACGAGATGTACGAACCACTCGGCGCGGTAAGGCCGCACTACCAGGCATTCGACCGCTGGCTCAACAGCACGCCGGAGGCGCAGATCGAACGCCGGCGGCGCGAGGCGGAGATCTCATTCCACCGCGTCGGTATCACCTTCTCGGTCTATGGCGAGGAATCGGGCAACGAGCGCCTGATTCCGTTCGACCTCGTGCCGCGCATCGTGCCGGCGGGCGAGTGGCGCATGCTGGAGGCCGGCCTGCGCCAGCGCGTACATGCGCTGAACCTGTTCCTCGACGACGTCTATGGCGAGCAACGCATCCTGCGCGAAGGACTGGTGCCGCGCGCGCTGGTGCTGGAGAACAGCGCCTACCGCGCGGAGATGCGCGGCATCCGCGTGCCGGGCGGCACGTGGTCGCATATCTCGGGCATCGATCTCGTGCGCGCCGGCGACGGCGAATACTACGTGCTCGAAGACAACCTGCGCGTACCGTCGGGCGTGTCCTACATGCTCGAAAACCGGCGCATGATGGCGCGCCTGCTCCCGGAACTGTTCAACCGCCAGCAGATCGCACCGGTCGAGCGCTACCCGGATGCGCTGCTGGAGATCCTGCGCGAGGCCGCGCCCGCCGGCATCGACAATCCCGTGGTCGCGGTGCTCACGCCGGGCTCGGCGAATTCGGCCTATTTCGAACATGCCTTCCTCGCCCAGCAGATGGGCGTGGAACTCGTCGAGGGTGCCGACCTGTTCGTGCGCGATTCGTCGGTGTACGCGCGCACCACGCGCGGGCCGCAGCGCGTGCATGTGATCTACCGGCGCATCAACGATGAATACCTCGACCCGACCGTGTTCCAGCCCGATTCGCTGCTCGGCGTGCCCGGCCTGTTCGATGCCTACCGCGCCGGCCGCGTGACGCTCGCCAATGCGCCCGGCACGGGCGTGGCCGATGACAAATCGGTGTATCCGTACGTGCCCGAGATGATCCGCTTCTATCTGAGCGAAGATCCCATTCTGCACAATGTTCCAACGTACCAGCTGCGCCGCGAGGACGACCTGCGCTACACGCTGGAGCACCTGGCCGAACTCGTCGTCAAGGAAGTCCACGGCGCCGGCGGCTACGGCATGCTCGTGGGGCCGGCGTCGACGAAGGCCGAGATCGAGGAATTCCGCCTGCGCATTCTGGCCAGGCCAGAGAACTACATCGCGCAGCCGACGCTGTCGCTGTCGACCTGCCCCACCTTCGTCGAGAGCGGGCTCGCACCGCGGCATATCGACCTGCGCCCGTACATACTCTGCGGCAAGCGCATCCATGTGATTCCGGGCGGCCTCACGCGCGTCGCGCTGCGCGAGGGGTCGCTGGTCGTCAATTCATCCCAGGGCGGCGGCACCAAGGACACCTGGGTGCTGGAAGGAGGCGCCTGATGCTGTGCCGTACCGCCAATGACCTGTACTGGGCTTCACGCCACATGGAACGCGCCGAGAACACGGCGCGACTGATCGACGTCACGCGGCGCATGGCGCTGCTGCCCGAGCGCTACGACCGCGGCAAGGCCGAGGCGGCGCCGTGGCGGCGCGCGCTCGACGCGCTCGGCATCGCCGAACCCGTGCTCGAACGCTACGGCATCATCGATGCCGACACGGTGCTCAAGCACCTGCTGCTCGCCGCCGACAATCCGTCCTCGGTGTTCAGTTGCCTGCGCGCCGCGCGCGAGGCGGCGCGCGCGCAGCGCGTCGCGATCACCGCAGAGATGTACGAGGACCTGAACACCTCGTGGCTGGACATGCGCGGCACGAGTTGGGCACGCATCCACGGCGACGGCATCAGCAACCTGCTCGAGTGGATCAAGAGCCGTTCGGCGTCGTTTCGCGGCGTGACGATCGGGACGCTGGGCCGCGGCGAGGGCTATCACTTCCTGCAGCTCGGCGCGTTCATCGAGCGTGCCGACTGGGCCATCCGCCTGCTCGACATCGCCGGCAGCCCGGAAAGCCACGACGGACACGAGAGCCAGGATGCGGCCGAGTATTTCCGCTGGAGCGCGCTGCTGCAGTCGCTGTCGGCGTTCGAGACCTATCGCCGCCTTTACCGCGAATCGGTCAGCGCCGAACGCGTGGCCGAGCTCATGCTGCTGCAGGAAACCAATCCGCGCTCGCTGCTGACCTGCACGCATACCTTGCACCAGGTGCTGCAGACGCTGGCCGGCGGCCAGGCCATGGAAGTCGTACGCCGCGCCGGCGCGCTGTCGGCGCAGTCGCGCTATGCGCGTATCGACGAAGTGCTGGCCAACGGCCTGGAAGCCTGGCTGCAGGATGCGCTCGCGCGGCTCAGCGGCCTCGGCGACGAGATCCACCGCCAGTTCATGGTATCGACGGATATTGCACAGCTCGCGCAGACGCAGAGCCAGAGTGCGGCCTGATACCCTTCCCGCCATGTGTCGGCGGCACAAGCCGCCGCCGACGTTGCGACAAGTCCCGGGAGTTTCGCTTTTGTATCCAGCACCCGATCTGCCCGAACCCGCCGGACGCCCGCATGGCGCCCGTCCGGACACCCCCGTGACAACCCGGGACACCACCGCCAGCCGCGTTCAGAGGTCGCCCAGTCCATGACGTATTGCATCGGGTTGAATCTCGAACAGGGATTGCTGTTCGCTTCGGATTCGCGCACCAATGCGGGCGTCGACGACGTGCGCCGCACGAGCAAGATGCGCGTGTTCTCCGTGCCGGGACAGCGCGTCATCGTCACGCTGTCGGCGGGCAACCTCTCGCTGACGCAGAACGCGATCAACCTGCTGGAACACCGCGCCAACCATGCGCCGGAGCAGACCAGCGTCTACAACGCGACGTCGATGTTCGAGGTCGCCACACTGGTCGGCGACGCCTTGCGCGAGATCCGCAAGCGCGACGACCCTTACCTGCGTTCCAGCGGCATCGATCCCAGCGGATCGTTCATCGTCGGCGGGCAGATCCAGGGCGAGGCGCCGCGCCTGTTCCTGGTCTATTCCGAAGGCAATTTCATCGAGAGCAATCCGGATACGCCGTGGTTCCAGACTGGCGAGATCAAGTTCGGCAAGCCCATCCTCGACCGCATCGTCACCTGGCGCACATCGCTGACCGAGGCGATCAAGTGCTCGCTGGTCTCGCTGGATTCGACCATGCGCTCCAACCTCTCGGTCGGCCCGCCGATCGACCTGCTGCTGTATCGGCGCGACGCGTTCGAGATCGGCCGGCAGCAGCGCCTCGGCGATGACGATCCGTACCTGAATCTCGTGCGCCGCCAATGGAACGACAGCCTGCGCGACGCGCTGCAGGCACTGCCGGAAGCCGACTGGATGCGCTGATGGAGGTGCGTCAGGTCGTGCGGCAGACCTGATCGCGGCCCTGCGCCTTGGCGCGATACAGCGCGCGATCCACGTCGGCGAGGAATTCGTCGCCGCTGCGATGGCGCGAACGGCGCCGCTCACCGACACCGATGCTGACCGTCACGGTGCCGCGTTGCGCATTCGGCGCCAGCGGCGCGCGCGCCAGGCGCTGGCACAGTGCACGCGCGGTTGCGTCGGCGCCGTCCTCGTCGACGCCGGGCAGCAGCACGCCGAATTCCTCGCCGCCCAGACGCGCGAGATGCGCGCCAGGCTGGTCGAAATGCTCGCGCAGCTGGTCGGCGAACGCGATCAGCACGGCATCGCCGGCGGCATGGCCGTAGCGGTCGTTGATGAGCTTGAAGTGATCGATGTCGATCATGAGCAGGGACAGCCGTGCACTGGCATCCAGCGCACGCTCCAGGTTGAAGGTGAATTCGCGCCGGTTCGCCAGTGCGGTCAGCGCATCGGTGCGACTCTGCTTTTCGTAGAGGTCGCGCTGGTGCAGCAGCGCCAGTTCCAGCAGCAGCTGGCGTTCGTACTGCTGCCGGCTCAGGCGCAGCGCCGACAGCAGATAGACCAGGAACACGCTGAGTGCGAACGCCACACCGCCGAAGTCCGGCAAGGTCCAGGACAGGATCACGCTGGGCAGGAACAGCAGCGCGACACCGGTCAGCGCGTAGTGCCAGCGCATCGCGAAGGTGTGCACGAACGCGGTCGCATAGCCCACAGTGCATACCAGTGCGGCCATGCGCGCGGCCTCCAGCCGCGGGTCCGTGAGCACCCAGACCGTGAGGCCCCCCCACAGGGCGGCGGTCGCGAGGAACAGCGTCCACCACGCGGCCCGCAGGCGGACGATGGCGGACCACTCGCTGGCTGTGCGCCGGGCCAGCACGACGCGGGCGCCCGCCAGCAGCACGAACAGCGCAAGCAGCGCCGAAGCGAGCATCGGATGCGTCCGGTGCAGGCCGCCGCAATAGGCGACGACGAGCCAGCCGAGGATGTAGAACACGCCACCGAGCCCGCCGCGCGCCGAGGTTTCCGCCAGTTCGCGCCGGCGACGGAACTGCGCGTCGGAGGAGCCGGCCTCGGTGGACGCCGCTGCGGACGTACTGTCGTGCATGACCGCATTGTGCCGCAGCGCGCGCACCATGAACTGTCAAAGATTGGCGCTTGGAACGGCCCGTGCGTGCGCCGCATGATCCGCCTCCCTGCCCTGCCGGAGCCATCATGCGCGCCTTGCCCCGCATCAAGATCTGCTGCATCCGCGACAAGGCCGAGGCGGCGCTCGCGATCGCCCACGGCGTACACGCGCTGGGCCTCGTCTCGGCCATGCCCAGCGGCCCTGGCGTCATCGATGACGCGCAGATCGCGGCGATTGCTGCGACCGTGCCGCCGCCCGTCGCGACCTTCCTGCTGACCGCGCTGACCGACGCAGACGCGATCATCCGCCAGCAGCGCCGCTGCGGCTGCAACACGATCCAGCTCGTCGACGCAGTGCCGGCCGGCACGCATGCGCGGCTGCGCGACGCGCTGCCCGGAATCGCGCTGGTGCAGGTCATCCATGTCGTCGATCGCGGCTCGGTCGACGAGGCGGTCGCGCTGGCACCGCAGGTCGATGCCCTGCTGCTCGACTCGGGCAACCCCTTGCTGGCGGTGAAGGAGCTTGGCGGCACCGGGCGCGTGCACGACTGGGGGCTGAGCCACGCGATCGTCGAGCGCAGCGGCAGGCCGGTCTTCCTCGCCGGCGGCCTGCGCCCGGACAACGTCGCCGAGGCCATGCGCACGGTGCAGCCGTTCGGGCTGGACCTGTGCAGCGGCGTGCGCGTGGACGGACATCTCGACGCGGCGCGCCTGGCGGCGTTCGTCGCCGCGGCGCAGGCTGCCTGTTCCTGATCGATCCAGCCGGCCGGGCGGCCATCTATCTCTTTATCCGGAAGTCGAGATATATTGCGTGGTCGCGCGTCCCGCGCCGCTCCCGTCCGACCGCCAAGGATTCCCCGCAATGCCTGCCACCGCCCCGTCGCGTCTTTCGATTCCGGTTTCGCTGGAATTCTTTCCGCCCAAGACCGACGAGCAGCGTGAGACGCTGGAAAAAGCCTTGCCCGCGCTCAAGGCACTCGATCCCGAATATGTGTCGGTGACGTTCGGCGCCGGCGGCTCCACGCTGAGCTATACCCCCGACACGGTCTGCCACCTGCGCGAAGACCATGGCCTCGACGCCGCGCCGCACGTGTCGTGCATGGGCGGCACCCGCCAGGAGATCCGCAGCCTGCTCGATCTCTACCGCAGCAAGGGCTGCCGCCGCATCGTCGCGCTGCGCGGCGATCTGCCTTCGGGCATGGCGAGCTATGGCGACTTCCGCTATGCCAGCGACCTCGTCGGCTTCATCCGCGACGAGACCGGCGACTATTTCCATATCGAGGTTGCCGGCTATCCGGAAACGCATCCGCAGGCCGACGACGCGCAGGCCGACCTGGCCCATTTCAAGCGCAAGGTCGACGCGGGCGCGAACGGCGTGATCACGCAGTATTTTTACAATCCCGACGCGTATTTCCGCTTCGCCGACGACGCACGCCGCCTTGGCATCACCGTACCGATCGTGCCGGGCATCATGCCGATAACGAACTATTCGCAGCTGCGCCGGTTTTCCGAACTCTGCGGAGCGGAAATCCCGCGCTGGGTGGCGCGCCGCCTGCAATCTTTCGGCGACGACCACGACGCGATCCGCGAATTCGGCGCCGATGTGGTGACCGGCCTGTGCCAGCGCCTGATCGACGGCGGCGCACCGGCGCTGCACTTCTACACACTCAACCGGGCCCGCGCGACCACGACCGTCGTCGACCGCCTGCGCGGCTGAGGGTTTTCACCTGAGCCGTTACGCGCATCTTTCCCGAGTAGCCCTGTGATCGAATTCAGTGGCGTGTGGGGATACGCCACGACCTTTTCGCCGCAGGGGTTAATCCCGCGGCGTCCGAGGGGGAAGGGGGGGAATCCGGCATCTTCGTGACCCGGTTGGCGCGCGACTCCTTATGCGCCGGATTCGCTATCGCGCGCTCATCGTGGGGAGATCGGAATGAAACGGTTTTTTCTCTGGAGTGTGGCAGGAGCAGGTTTGCTGGCGTCCGGTATGGCGGCAGCGCAGGGACCGCAGCAGTTGTTTTCAGCAGTACCCGCGATCTATCGCGCGGTGCAGGGCGATAGCGCATTCGAGGCGCTGGCCAGCGAGCCCAGCTCGGCGAAGATCGATGTCGTGATGGTGAACGCGGCGGCGCTGCAGGCCGATACGGACAGTCTCACGCTGGATCTGGACATTGGTGGGCCGGTCAAGCTGACCGCGTTGCGTGGCAATGCGTACTACACCGAGGACGGCAGCCTGGTCTGGCAGGGCTCGATCGCCGAGACGGCGATCCAGCGCGTCATGACGAAGGACGAAATCGCCGAGGACGCACTGAACTCGGTCATGCTCGTGCGCAACGGCGACAAGATCACCGGCAACGTGCGCGTGCTGGGACAGCTCTACAAGATCCGTCCGCTGCACGACGCGCGTCACGTCGTGGTCGAGGTCGATGACAGCGCGATGCCGCTGGATCATCCGCCCGCCGACTACCGCAAGCTGTTCCAGGACGCCGCGCCACTGCCGGCAGACGCCAAGGCCATTACCGCGAACACGGTGATCCGCGTGCTCGTGAACTACACCGCGGCCGCGGCAAGCGCTTCGGGCGACATCAACGGGCTGATCAACCTCGCAGTGGCCGAGTCCAACCAGGGCTATACCAACAGCGGCGTCCAGATCACCCTGCAGCTCGCGGCGAAATCGCAGGTCACCTACACCCAGAGCGGCAGCTTCAACACCGACCTGACGCGCTATCGCGGCACGTCCGACGGGTACATGGACACGATCCATAGCCAGCGCAACACCAACACGGCCGACGTCGCGGTGCTGCTGATCAACAATTCGTCGTCCTGCGGGCTGGCCTCGGCGATCGGCGCTACCGCCGCCAGCGCGTTCGCGGCGGCGCACTGGGACTGTGCGACCGGTTACTACTCGTTTGCGCATGAGATCGGTCACCTGCAGTCGGCGCGTCACGATCCGACCAACGATCCGACCAACACGCCGTACGCCTACGGCCACGGCTTCCAGTCCACCGCCGGCGGCTGGCGCACGATCATGGCGTACGCCTGTTCCAGCGTGAACTGCACGCGTATCAACTACTGGTCGAACCCGAGCAAGACCTACGGTGGTCGCGCGATGGGTACGACTACCCGCAGCGACAACGCCCGCGTGCTGAACAACACGCGCGCCACGGTCGCCGGCTTCCGCTGAGACCGGCTTGACGTCATGGGCGGCGCAACGCCGCCCATGACGTATTGCACAAATCCATTCATATGCGGATTCATCCAGCCGCCAATCTGCGGGCGGACGTCACAAAACCGCCAATTGCGTCGGCCCAGCGCTTGACCGCTGCTACGTCTGCAACCAGAGTCGATCTCCGGCGCATACCGGTCCTCGCAACCGCGCCGACGCAAGCCACTTCCTGGCAGGTACGCCGACGCATCGCGCGGCGACCAGGGCCCTGCCGCTATATAAATTGCACTTGTGCACTAGCGGAGAACCATACCCATGAACACGCACCTGATGTCGCGCGCCTGCGCACTGGCCATTGCTGCGCTCGCGGCCCCCGCCTTTGCCGCGGACAGCCACCTGTTCCAGGCCGCCCCGATGACGCCGCTGGTCAACGACGCGGCGTTCGTCGAAATCGCGAAAGAACCGTCGACCGCTTCGGCGACCATTGTGGTTGCCAACGCCGCAGCGATTGGCATCGACACCGACAAGATCGTGCTCGACCTCGACATCGGCGGCGCGTTCCGCCTGACCGCCCAGCGCATCCAGTCCTATCGCAGCGACGACGGCAGCATCGTGTGGCAAGGCTCGCTGCCCGAGACGCGCGACCTCACCGGCGGGCGCCCGGCGGCCAACGAGGTCGACGGCGACCCATTGAACTCGGTCACGCTCGTGCGCGACGGCAACTACGTCACCGGCAATATCCGCGTGCACGGGCAGCTCTATGCCGTGCGCCCGCTGTTCGATGGACGCCATGCGATCGTCGAGGTCGACGAAGCGAAGATGCCGGCCGATCACGACGAGGTCGCGTATCGCCGCCTGTTCGACGAGGCCGGCCGCGCCGCGCTGGCGCCATCGAAAGCCATCGAGGCCAACAGCGTCGTACGCGTGCTGGTCAACTACACCTCGGCCGCGAACAACGCGACGCCGAGCATGTCCGGCCTCATCAACCTCGCCATCTCGGAATCCAACCAGGGCTATGCGAACAGCAGCGTCGCGGTCACGCTGCAACTGGCCGGCTCGGGTCTCGTCAGCTACACGGAAACCGGCAACTTCAGCACCGAGCTGTCGCGCTACCGCAGCACCAGTGACGGCTACATGGATACGATCCATACGCAGCGCAACAATGTCGCTGCCGACGTGGCCGTGCTCATCGTCAATGGCAGCGCCTACTGCGGCATCGGCTACATGAACGTCAATGCCGCGTCGGCCTTCACCGTGGTCGCACGCACCTGCGCGACGGGCTATTACTCATTCGCGCACGAGATCGGCCACAACTTCGGGGCGAACCATGATCCGGCCAACGCCAGCGGTTCGCCATACGCCTACGGACACGGCTACCAGTACCCGGCCGGACGCTGGCGCACCATCATGGCCTATGCCTGCGCGGGCGTGAGCTGCACGCGCATCAACTACTGGTCGAATCCGAACAAGACCTACAACGGCGTCGCCATGGGCACCGCCGCGACGCACAACAACGCGCGCGTGCTTAACCAGCGCGCGGCGACGGTCGCCGCGTTCCGCTGAGACAGCGCCTTACAGCAAGGGCCGACGCCACTGCCTGGACCGCTCCCTCGCATGCGCGAGGGAGCGGTTGTCCGTGACGTCTTGCGGCGCTTGCCGCGCTGACGATCAGCCGCTGGTTCCAATGCGATAGGGTGGCGGCAGACGATCGAGCAGGTCGCCGGCCGACCGCACGGGGTACGCGCGGATGACATGCTGGAAAGGCCTGCAGCCTGCCGTGGTGAGCTGGCTCGAAACCGTCTGGAGCGACGCGACGTCGCTGGTCGTCAGATACAGTTCCGCGCGATGACCGACGATGGCGGCGCGGTGGCCGCGCGCCGGGTGCGTCGCCGCTTTGGAGACAAAGGCCTGGCCTTCGCAGGCCGGCGCGGCGAAGTACACGTACGGCGCGTACGGGTGCTCGATACCGTCGCGGCCAAGGAAGACCTCGACGAAGCCCTGCGGTGCCGGACCGGCTTCGTAGCGACTTGCGAAGATAAGCTCGCCGTACGGCAGCGATTCGCTGCCGCCGAGATCGAGCAGCGCGAACAGTTCGTCGCCGTGCGGAGTCTGCAGCAAAGGCCCTACAGCCGACCCGTTGGACGCCTCGACGAGTTCTGACGCGGCCGAAGCGGCGCCCAGCGACAACAAGAATGCGGCAAGCCAGTAGCGGCCGGCTCGCGGCCGGTGCTGAGTATTCATAGATTCCCCCTGTGGGACGACGCCACCGTGCGAGTCACTCCGACTGCGCGGCATACGTTTCCGAGTTTGCGACATCCGTGCCGGCCTTTCATGGCGCAATGACGCAGACACACAAGTTCACCGACGCATTACCATAGCGCCGCCCTTCCTTACCCGCGGACCGTCATGTTCGACCTCATCGACCTCAAGCCGGAACACTTCGACAAGCTGATCGGCCAGACCTTGCCCGTCGTCGACAGCACCTACGGTTTCGAGATCAGCGCCGTCGAGCGGCTGAAGTCGCCGTCGCCGCGCGGCACGCCGTTCTCCGTGCTACTTCTGGCACCGGAGCAGACGCGCGGCGGCCAGGGGGTCTACCACCTCGAACACCCCGAACTCGGCACCCTACCGCTATTCCTCGTGCCGATCGACGTCGTGCAGGGGCGCGCCCGTTTCGAGGCCGTCCTCAACTGAAACCGGCGCGGGTCCTACCCAGGCGACCTTTTCGCCACGAGCCCGGCGCGCGACCATCACGCGGCACGTCATCTTGCTTCGCTTAAAGGGGACCGCGTTTTTCAACCGCGATCTCGCGCGCGGCTGGCCCGCATTTCTCAGACCCCTTAATCGCTAGGCCGTCGAGACGCCGTCCTGATACGCGCCGCGGACTTCTGTGACGGCGAAGGCGTAGTCGACGCTACATCGAGCCGACACTGGAGAGCGGCGAACGCCGCGGCAAGCGTACCGGCGGCCGCAGTAGAAGGGGTGTGAGAAAGGCGGGCTAGGCAGACCAGCCCAGGAAATCGTAGATACCCCGATTCTCGATGAGCCGGAAGCCGAGCCGCTGGTACAGCCGCTGCGCCGGATTGGCTGGCTCGACATGCAATGTGAGCTGCTGGCCCTGTTGCTGCACTTGCGCCTGCAAGGCGCGCACGAGGACGCCGCCGATGCCGTGCCCGCATTCGGCCCCGAGCAAGGCGATGTCCATCAATCGCACTTCGCTTGCACCCGCGCGGAGGTAGAGGCGCCCGATGGGTACCTCGTCGCGCAGGATCAGCAGCAATTCGGCGCCGGGATAATGTTCGCGGTAATGCGCAGACTGCAGCCGGCTCTGCTGGGCGAGAAAGTCGCGCTTCGCCGTTTCGGGCCATTCCACCGGACGCAATTCTTCCCAGCGCGTATCGGCGTACAGGGCAATGACGAAGTCCGCGTCCTGCGCGGTTTCCTCTCGCAGACGCAGGCGCGCGTCGTGAACGACGAGCGCCTGCGCCAACCTGTCTGCAAAACGCTCCGCCGCTGCCGCCATCAGGCCGCGGCGCGCACGGAGAACACGACATAACCGAACGGCGGCACGCTGCCGTCACGCAGCGTCACGGCATCGCTGGCCGCATCGGGCGGGCTGACGTCGGCCAGACGCGCGGATTGCGCGTCGGACGCGAGCGTGAGCAGGTAGCGCCCTGGGGCCAGCTGAGCGTGGACACCGCCGAGGAAACCGGCGCTGGCCACGTCGCGCGACAGCACGTCGCCGGCAAGACGGCGCTCGACGCGCAATCCGGCCACGCCATCACGCGCAGCCTCGAAGCCGAACGGCTTGCTCATCGGCGAAACCGCACCGCGGTCGAACGTGGCGATGCGGAAGGGTCTGAGCCCCGCGTCGGTCACGAACATCGCTTCCACGGCGACCGAGTCGAATGCCTCGGGGAACGCGAGCGCATCGATGTCGATACGCACGCGCGCCTGTTCGCCGCATGCCGCCGCACAGGTATGCAAAGCCTGCCAGCGCCGATGCGCGCCCTCGCCTTCCAGGCGCGCGAGTGAGAGGCCGGGCATCGTCGCCGATGCCGCGGCCAATAGAGGGACGGGTAGAGACGCCGCTACCACTGCGCCTGCCCCCCGCAGACTGTTTTGAAGAAATTCGCGACGTCGCATATGCACTCCCAGTGCTTAGGTCAGGTTCGCGGCGGAAACACCCCTTGCAGGGCGATGCAAAAATAGAACGTAAGGTAAGGCTGCATGTTGTTGTGCGGCTGATCGCCTCCGGCCGGTGCAACCGACTCGGGGGCCATCTGAACCAGCGATGCACCTGCTGGCGTTGCATACGGCTGAGCGCCGGTGATGCGTGCCGGCGAGTTTGCCGTCGGTTGCTGCGCGTCGGCCGGTGCACCGCTGACGTTGAACTGGTGCGAGTGCGACGGTATCTCCGACTCGAGCAGCGTAACCGTTTCCGAACCGCCGGTCTCGCCCAGATCGTGGAGCGACAGCCCCGGTCCCTGGCCCGGATGCATGGGCGCCCGGCCCTGCAGGTCCGGCAATGCGAAGTTCGACTTGCCGTTGCCGCCGTACGTGGTTCCGAGCAACGAGAACAGCGCGGTGTTCTGCGACAGCGGCAAAAGCTGGCCGTCGCACCAGGCCCAGCCGCGCGGGGCGAAATTGAACGGGAAGATGCGAATTTCGGCGACGAAAGGATCTGCCATGGTTGATTCTCCTCAGGTCGGCGACGGGAAGATGCCGAACAACGAAATGATGAAGTCGACGCAAAGATACGGCTGGAAGTTGTTGTGCGGCTGACTGCCGCCGACCGCCGACAGACCTTGCGGCGACATGCCTACCGCACCGGGGATCGACTGGTAGCCGTCGAACGTTGACGACTGCCCGAGCACGGCACCGTTGGGACCCGTATTGGTCGCGATCGACGTAGTGCCGAGGACCGGATGACTGTGCGCCGGAATCTGCGCGACCGTCAGGGTAATCTCCTCGGCCCCCCCGGTTTCGGCGAGGATGAAACTGTTGCCCTGATGGAGCGGCAGGCGACCGCGCAGGTCCGGCAGTGCGAACGTGCTCTCGCCGTCGCCGCCGTAGGTCGTGCCGATGAGCTGGAACAGCGTTTCGTTTTCAGAAATGGGCAGGAGCTGGCCTTCGCAGAACATCCATCCGGCCGGCGCGAAGTTGCCCGCAAACATGCGGATCTCTCCGACATAGGGTTGAGCCATGGGTTGATCCTCAGGTGGGCGACGGGAAGATGCCCTGCAGGGCGATGCAGAAGCTCAATGTGAGGAACGGCTGCATGTTCAGGTGGGCCTGCGAGCCGCCGACGTTGCTCAGCGTGCTGGACGCAAGTGGGGTCAGGTTGGCGGGCGGGCCGTAGAACGGCAGTGCCGGCGTCCCGAACAGGTTGCCGACCGGCGTCGCCGGCGTCGCATCACCGGCCTTGGTCGTGCCACTCAGCACGTGTGTATGCGTTGGAAGCTCCGCAATCGACAGGGTGTGCGCCTGCTCGCCGCCGCGCTCGCCCAGCGTATGCGAGGAGCCGACATGGATCGGCACCCGCCCGCGCAAGTCCGGAAGGGCGAAATTGACACGGCCGTCGCCACCAAACGTAGTGCCGAGCAACGAGAACAAGGCCTGGTTCTGGTTGATCGGCAAGAGTTGACCGTTGCAAAGGGCCCACCCTTTTGGTGGGAACACAAAACTCATCATGCGTATTTCGGAAAGGAACGGCTCTGCCATCGCGCTTCTCCTTGGGGCTGAGTGGGGAGCCCCGGATTCCCCCTGAACGCTATGCAGCTGCCGCCCTGGTCCTCAGGGCGGCAGGATGTGATGCCGGTCGGTCACCGCCCTGGTCAGGGCGGCAGAATCGGTGCCGTGGTCGTCAATGTACAGGTCGCCGACGCGGAGGTGCTTGTGCTCGCCGGATTGTTGGCGACGAGTTCCGCATTGGCCGACGCGGCACCGGTCGGGGCACGGTCGAGTAGCTCGCAGACCGATGCACCGCCGCGGACGAGTTCCAGGCAGGTGCCGAGCAGGTCGTTGACGCATCCGCCCGGCGGCACTACGACGGAGTTGGCCGCGACGTCCGCACGCAGACTGTTGCAGGTTGTCGCGCAATTCGACTGCACGACGATGCCGGCGAGCGGGAGGTCCGCGAGCTGAGCGTCGGTATTGACGTTGTTGTTGGTGACCGTTGCATCCATGCGTCCGGTCCCGTTGCGGTTGACGACTTCGATACCGCGGCCCAGGCGGGTCTCGCGAACCGTGGTGTTGGTCACGATGTACTGCTTGCTGCCGTTGTCGTTGCCGATCACGCGGATGCCGTTGCCGATCATCGAGCCCGAACCCATGGAGCCGGCGGTGCCGATCTGCACGTTGTCGATCCGGCCGCGTACCAGGCCCGTGCTCGGGATGCCCTGGTTGGAGTTGATTGCGTGGCTGCCACCGGTGACGGTGGAGTTGATCGTGTTGTTGTTGATGTTGAAGGTCAGGTTCGACCCCTGCACCAGCGACGCATCGACGGCAAGTATGTTGTTCGTGAACGTGTTGCCGGTGACGGTCACGCTCGGCATCGACGTGGTGTTGTTGCCGGCGATCTGCACGCCCATCGAGCGCGCGTTGGCGACCGTGTTGTTGGTCACCGCGACGGTCGTGAACACCGGCGTGCCGGTCACGCCTTCGATCAGCACGTGATGGTTGCCCGTCGACGCGTTGTTGCTCGTGAAGTTGTTGGAGTCGATGGTCAGCGAGGCCAGCGTGCCGCTCGTGTTCTGCACATAGATGCTGTTGTGCGCCGAGTTGGTGAACGTCGAATTCCCGACGGTCGCCGCACCCGAGAGCTGGGTGAACTCCATGCCTTCGTGCAACGTCGTCGAGCCGTTGTTGGTCAGCGTGCAGAAGCTGCAGGTGAATCCGTTGACCGAGGCACCGTTGATGCCGTCGTCCGCACCGCCGGTGATGAGCATGCGGGTCAGGCTGACGCCGCGCGTCGTGTTCAACGACACACCGACGCCACTCGACGACTGGATCGTGCCGCCGCTGTTGGCAGCGGCCGCGCCGGTAACGGTGAGGCCGCCCGCGTTGCCGGTGTTGCTGAGGCGGATGCCGTTCGGCGCGCCGTTGGAGCTGACGCGTTCGAACGTGACGCCGGTCGCGGTGATCACATGCGTGTCGATGTTGACGGCGCGGCCGGTGGTGCTGACCGCCGTGTTACCGGCGCCGGCGACACTGACGTTGCCCGCGCCGACCGCGTTGAACGCCGTGCCGCTCGTGGTGGTCAGGTTGGTCGCACCCGAGAAGTTCGTCGTCGCTGCGCCGTTGTTGTTGAGCTGGATCGCGTTGGCCGTCGTCGTGGAAAGGGTCTTGGCGCCGGTGAAGGCGATCGTTCCGCCCGTGTTGGCGTCGACGCGGATGCCGCTGACGGCATTGTTGGTCTTCGTGATGGTGCCGGCGAACGTGAAGGTCGGCGCACTGCCGTTGACCACGACCGCTTCGTTGGTCGGGTTGTTGATGCTCGAGCCTGCGTTGCTGAAGCCGATCGCGCCGCTCGATCCGTTGGTCACGTCGATGGCCGCGTCGCCACCGTTGAGCGTGACGACGCCGGTGGCGCTGAAACCGCCGTCGACGTTGTTCAGCTGCACGCCGGTGCCGTTGGTCGCACTGAGTGCCCCGCTCAGCGTGATGTTACCGCTGGGCTTGGCGCTGACGTCGATCAGGGCGCCGGCGCTGGCCTTGCTGATGGTGCCGGCGTAGGTGATCGCGACCGTGCTGCCGTTCTGCACGGAGAACGCCGAACCCGTTGCCCCGCTGAGCGCGCCGGTGCCGAGGTCGACGCTGCCGCCGACGCCGTCGAGCAGCAGGTTGTTCGTGCCGCTGGTCGAGGTGAAGGTCGAGAACACCGAACCGGCCGAGATCACGCCGTTGACCAGATTGAGTGCCTGGCCGGCTCCGGTCTTGCGCACGTCGTCGTAGATCGTGAGCGTGCCGAAGTTGGTGCCGACGATACCGGAGGTGCTGGCCGCGCCGATCTCCACACCGCGCACGGTGTTGTTCGACGTCAGCGTGATCGCTGCACCGGCGCCGTTGGTCAGTACCGGCGGTGTCTGGTCGACCAGCGGACGCGTGATGCTGTGCGCCGGCGGCGTGATACCCAATTCGGTATCGAAGTTGTTGACGTTGGCCGCATCGAGGCCATGGCCGGCCAGCTCGACACCTGCCGGCAGCGTGACGCCGGCCGTGTAGGTGCCCGAGAACGCGAAGATGCGTTCGCCGGCCGCTGCGAGTGCCGCCGCTGCCGGCAGCGTCGCCACCGGCTGCTGCAACGTGCCGTCGGGCGTACCGACGACGACGGCGTTGTCGTCGACGAACCAGATGCGCGGGCCGGAAACCACGAACGTCACGGTGACCGGACCACTGCAGGCCTGCGGCGTGCCGTCATCGCAGACGATGTACTGGAACGTGTCGTTGCCGGTGAAGTCAGGCGGCGGGTTATAGGTGAATGCCCCCGTCGTCGCGTTGATCGACAGCTCGCCGCCGTTGGCCGAGACGATCGGCGGCGTACCGCCGATGGTGAAGTTGCTGCTGTCCGGATCGGTGATCGCGCCCGGGATCAGCAGATCGCCGGTGGCGCCGTCATTGACGCCGATCGCGATATGCGTGTGCACCGGAACGTTCGGCACGGCCGGCGGAACCGGCGGGTCGTTGATGCAGGTCACGGTGACGGTGACCGTGGTCGAGCTGCCGCCCGGCGCCAGCGTGTAGGTGAACGTGCTCAGCGTCGTGCCCGGCGGGTTGTTGCAGTAGTTCGCGCTCGGTGCGTAGGTCAGGCCCGTGCCGCCACCGGTGATGACGACGGTGCCATTGGCCGGCTGCGTGACTGACTGGACCGAGATCGGACCGCCGTCGATGTCGGTGTCGTTGGCCAGCACGTTGATCGCGGAGGCACCCGAGTCCTCGTTGACTGTGGCCGCGTCGGCGACCGCGACCGGATTGTCGTCGACGCAGGTCACGGACACCGTCACCGTGCCGACGCTGCCGCCCGGCGTGATCGTGTAGGTGAACGTGTCCAGCGTCGTGCCCGGAGGCGTGTTGCAGTAGTTCGGGTTCGGCTGGTAGGTCAGGCCGGTGCCGCCGCCGGTGATCACCACGACGCCGTTGGCCGGCTGCGTGACGGAACCGACGGTGATCGGCGAACCATCTGGGTTGGAGTCGTTGCCGAGCACGTTGACCGCGTTGGCGCCGGAATCCTCGATGACCGTCGCCGCGTCGTTGACCGCGACCGGATTGTCGACGACGCAGGTCACCGTGACGCTGACCGTGGTCGAGCTGCCGCCCGGCGTCAGCGTGTAGGTGAACGTATCAGGCGGACCCGACACGCTGTTGCAGTAGTTCGGGTTCGGCAGGTAGGTCAGGCCCGAACCGCCGCCGGTGATGACGACGACGCCGTTGGCCGGCTGCGTGACCGACGTGATGGAAATCGGACCGCCGTCGACGTCGGTGTCGTTCGTGAGCACCGGAATCGCCGTGGCCGGATCATCTTCGGTGATCGTCACCGCGTCGCTGACCGCGACCGGATTGTCATCGACGCAGGTCACGGTCGCACTGACCGTACCCACGCTGCCACCCGGCGCCAGCGTGTAGGTAAACGTGTCCGGCGTCGTGCCCGGAGGCGCGTTGCAGTAGTTCGGGTTCGGCTGATACGTCAGACCCGTGCCGCCGCCGGTGATCACGACGGTGCCGTTGAGCGGCTGCGTGACGGACGTGACCGAAATCGGGCCGCCGTCGATGTCAGTGTCGTTGGCGAGCACGTTGACCGCGGTCGCGGCCGCGTCTTCGAGCACGGTCGCCGCATCGTTGACCGCGACCGGCACATCGTCGACCGCATTGATCGTGATCGTCAGGAGAACCGGTGCGCTCGTGTCGACGCCGCCGTTCGCGGTGCCGCCGTTGTCCTGCAGAGTGACGTTGAATGTCGCAGTGCCGCTCGCGTTCGCGGCCGGCGTGAAGAGCAGCTGGCCGGCTACCGAGACGGTCGGCAGCGAGGAGAACAGCGCGCCGCCGCTGACGACCGCGACGTTGAAGCCGAACGACTGGCCCGATTCGTCGGGCGGGCCGGCCGAAAGCGCGGTGGCCCATGCGATGCTCGCCGGACCGGAATCTTCGCCAACGCTCGGGTCAGCGCCTGGCGTGAAGCTCGGCACATCGTTGACCGCGGTGACGTTGATGACGAAGGTCTGCGCGGCCGAGGTGTCGTTGCCGCCGTTGGCCGTACCGCCATTGTCCTGACCGACGACGCTGATCGTCGCCGTGCCGTTGGCATTCGCCGCCGGCGTATAGGTCAGGGTGCCATTCGGCGCAATGGCCGGGGCGACGCTGAACAGCGCAGCGTTGGTGTTGTTGGTGATGTTGAACGTGATGGTCTGCGTACCGTCGTCGCCGTCGGCGATGCCGGTCAGGAAGGCCGCGGCGGTCTGCGCGCCGGCGTCCTCGAGCACGGTCTGCGGACCGCCGACCGTGAACACCGGCGGATCGTTGACGTTGTTGATCGTGATCGTGAAGGTCTGCGCGGCCGATGTGTCGACGCCGCCGTTGGCGGTGCCGCCGTTGTCGGACAGCGTCGAGCTGACCGTGGCCGTGCCGAAGGTGCCGTTCGTTGCCGTGAACGTCAGCGTGCCGGTCGGCGAGACGGCCGGGGGCGTGCTGAAGGTCAGACTGCCCGTGGTCGTCCCGACCGTCGTCCCGAAGCTCAGGGTCTGGCCAGCTTCATCGGCCGGGCCAGCGGAGATCGCGGTGTGGAAGTTCGCGAACGTCTGTGGACCGGCGCTCTCGAGCGCGCTGGCCGAGGTGCCGCCAGCGTACGACGGCACGTCGTTGACCGCAGTGACGTTGATGACGAAGGTCTGCACGGCCGAGGTGTCATTGCCACCGTTGGCCGTGCCGCCATTGTCCTGCCCACGCACGCTGATCGTTGCCGTGCCGTTTGCGTTGGCCGCCGGCGTGTAGGTCAGCGTGCCGTTCGGCGCAATGGCCGGGGCGACGCTGAACAGCGCGGCATTGGTGTTGTTGGTGATGCTGAACGTGATCGTCTGCGAACCATCGTCGCCGTCGGCGATACCGGTCAGGAAGGCCGCGACGGTCTGCGCGCCGGCGTCTTCGAGCACAGTCTGCGGGCCGCCGACCGTGAACACCGGCGGATCGTTGATGTTGTTGATCGTGATTGTGAAGGTTTGCGCGGCCGACGTGTCGACGCCGCCGTTAGCGGTGCCGCCGTTGTCGGACAACGTCGAGCTGACCGTGGCCGTACCGAAGGTGCCGCTCGTTGCCGTAAAGGTCAGCGTGCCGGTCGGCGAGATCGCCGGCGGCGTGCTGAAGGTCAGGCTGCCCGTGGTCGTCCCGACCGTCGTCGCGAAGCTCAGGGTCTGGCCGGACTCGTCGGCCGGGCCGGCCGAGATCGCGGTGTGGAAGTTCGGAACGCTCTGCGCGCCGGCGCTTTCGAACGCACTGGCTGCCGTGCCGCCGGTGAAGCTCGGCACGTCGTTGACCGCGGTCACGCTGATGACAAAGGTCTGCGCGGCCGAGGTGTCGTTGCCACCATTGGCCGTACCGCCATTGTCCTGAGCGACGACGCTGATCGTCGCCGTACCGTTGGCATTCGCCGCCGGCGTGTAGGTCAGCGTGCCGTTGGGCGCGATCGTGGGCGCGGTGCTGAAAAGCGCGGCGTTGGTGTTATTGGTGATGTTGAATGTGATGGTCTGCGTGCCGTCGTCACCGTCGGCGATGCCGGTCAGGAAGCCTGCGGCCGTCTGCGCGCCGGCGTCTTCGAGCGCGGTCTGCGGGCCGCCGACCGTGAACACCGGCGGGTCGTTGACGTTGTTGATCGTGATCGTGAAGGTCTGTGCGGCCGAGGTGTCGATGCCGCCGTTCGCCGTGCCGCCGTTGTCCGACAGCGTCGAGCTGATCGTCGCGGTGCCGAAGGTGCCCGCGGTCGGCGTGAAGGTCAGCGTGCCGGTCGGCGAGACGGCCGGCGGCGTGCTGAAGGTCAGGCTGCCGGTCGTGGCACCCACCGTCGTCGTGAAGCTCAGGGTCTGGCCGGATTCGTCGGCCGGACCAGCGGAAATCGCGGTGTGGAAGTTGGCGAACGTCTGCGGACCGGCGCTTTCGAGTGCGCTGGCCGAGGTTCCACCGGAGAACGACGGCACGTCGTTGACCGCGGTGACGGTGATCGTGAAGGTCTGCGTCGCGGAGGCGTCGACACCGCCGTTGGCGGTGCCGCCGTCATCGTGCAGCCGCAGCGTGATCGTGGCCGTGCCGTTCGCGTTCGGCGCGGCCGTATAGGTCAGCGTGCCGGTCGGCGAAACCGCCGGGGCCACGGCGAACAGGGCCGCGTTGGTATTGCCGGTGATCTGGAAATCCAGCACCTGCGTGTTGCCGTCGCCATCGCTGATCGCCGTAGCCCACGGGGTTACGGTCTGCGCGCCGGCGTCCTCGAGCGAGGTCTGGTTCGCGCCGGCCGTGAAGCTCGGGGCATGGTTGATCCCCGCGACCGTGATCGTGAAGGTCTGCGTCGGCGAGGTGTTGACGCCGCCATTGGCGGTGCCGCCGCTGTCGACCGCGGCCACATTGATCGTCGCGGTGCCGATCGTGCCGGCCTGCGGGGTGTAGCTCAGCACGCCGGCCGGCGAGACCGTCGGCGCGGCGGAGAACGCCAGCGTGCCGGTGCTGCTGGCGACCGTGGCGGTGAAGCTCAGTGTCTGCGCAGATTCGTCGCCCGGTCCGGCGCTCAGCGCCGTGGCCCAGGGATTGACGGTCTGCGGCCCGGCGTTCTCGAACACGCTCTGGTTCGGGCCGGCGGTGAAGGAGGGGGCGTCGTTGACCGCGGTGACCGCGATCGTGAAGGTCTGTGGCGGCGACGTGTCGCTGCCGCTGAACGCGGTACCGCCGTTGTCGTGCAGGACGACGGTGATCGTGGCCGTGCCGTTGGCGTTTGCCGCCGCGGTATAGGTCAGCGTACCGGTCGGCGAAATCGCAGGTGCGGTCGCGAACAGCGCGGCGTTGGTGTTGCCGGTGACCTGGAAGTCAACGATCTGCGTGTTGCCGTCGCCGTCGTTGATGGCCGTTGCCCAGCCGGCCACGGTCTGCGTGCCGGCGTCTTCGAGCGAGGTCTGGTTCGGACCGGCCGTGAAGCTCGGCGCGTGATTGATCGCGTTGACGTTGATGACGAAGGTCTGGGCGGCCGACGTGTCGATGCCGCCGTTGGCGGTGCCGCCGTTGTCCACGGCGAGGACGCTGATCGTGGCGATGCCGGAGGTCGCGTTCTGCGGCGTGAAGGTCAGCGTCCCGTTCGGCGCGACGGCCGGCGCGGCCGTGAACGCCAGGTTGCCGGTGCTGCTGACTATGCTCGCCGTGAAGCTGACGGTCTGGGCGGATTCGTTCGCCGGGCCGGCGCTGATCGCCGTGGCCCAGCCGGTAACGGTCTGCGCGCCGGCATTCTCCGGCACGGCCTGGTCGGCGCCGACGGTGAATCCCGGTGCGTCGTTGACGGGCGTGACCGTGATCGACACGGTCGCCGGCACGGAAGATCCCTGTCCGTCGCTGCCAGTGACTGTGAAACTGTCGCTACCGTTGGTGTTGGCGTTGGGCGTGTAGTCGATCGTCGCCGAAGTCGGGCCGGTGGACGTGAGGTTGCTGGTGGTACCCGCTGCCGGCGGCGTCGCCACGCTGTAGGTGATGGAGGCGCCTTCGGGGTCGGTACCGGTCAGGGTGACCGTTACGGGCTGGTCTTCGAGCGTGGTGACGCTGGCCGGATTGACGGTCGGCGGATTGTTCTGCAGATCGCGCACGTCGATGCGCAGGTATACGCGGCCATTTTCGTAGGCGCCGAACAACGTGGTGATGTCGATCGCGCTCTCGCCGCTGGTCGCGTCACCGGGCGGATCGGTCGCGAGCGGCGCCACGCCGTTCCAGTCGCTGACCTGACCGTCCACGATGAAGTTGGCGGCGATGACCATGCCGCTGGCGACGAAGAATAGTGAAAGGGTGCGCCAGATCGCCGTGCGTCGCGCGCGTCGCGCGCCGAGAAAGGCGACGAGGCCGACCAGGATCAGCAATACCGGGAAAGTCAGGAACGGGATAGGCAGCGCGGGCAGGCCGAGGATGATGGGACCGGCGCCCGGCGCCGTAGTCGTCAGCTCATCGGTGCCGGCGGCGCTTTGCGCCAGGACGGCGAGCCGCAGACCGCCGCTGTTGTTGAGCTGCAGGGAACTGATCGCATCGCTCAACTCGATGACATCGGCAGCGCCGACACCGTTGTTGAGACCGACCGCGTAGCCGCCGCCAATGGCCGTGCCGGCCGGGAAGCTGGCGCCACTGCAGCTCGACCGGGTGACCGAGACGACCTGGGGCGAACTGCCGCCGCTGACGCTGACTTCGAGCCGCGTATCAGCGCCGCTCATCTGCGGCACGGTACAGCCGCTGCCGGAGTTCAGGTCGCCATCGACGTAGACCGAATAGGTGTAGGTTTGAGCGCTGGCCACTGTTGCGCACAGAGCCATGACAAAAGCGACAGCCGCGAAGGCCGCATTCCGGATACGCATGAACCCATCCCCTTATCGCCAATACCGCCGTCACCGCAGTGCCGGACCTTGCTTCCGCTGCCGATTCGTTGGGTAGGTAGCTACTCCGGCGGCAGGCTTCCCCTTGCTCACCGGCTTCCCTGAATCGACCCGCAACGTCGTCCCGCTGCGCCGTATGCTAAACCAACGTCGTTAACATTTGTCTCGTTTGTGAGCCGTTTAGCAGAAGTTCTACCGCCAACCCGCTCGAATCCAGCAGCCACCACCGCTTGTGCGCTAGGCAAAAACGGCGACCGCCGCTAGGCTTCGCAGCCTTCGTCCGCCCGGAATCCTCCGCCATGGCCATGCAGTATCCCGAATTCATCTGGCAGAACGGCCGCATCAAGCCCTGGGCCGAAGCAACCACGCACGTCATGTCGCATGCCCTGCACTACGGATCCTCGGTGTTCGAAGGCATACGCTGCTACGACACACCGGCCGGACCACAGATCTTCCGCCTTACCGACCACAACAAGCGATTGTTCCAGTCGGCCAAGATCTACGACATGGCCATGCCCTATACGGTGGCCGAGATAAATTCCGCGTGTCGTGAAGTTATCCAGGCCAACAACTTGCGCAAAGCGTATTTGCGTCCGCTCGCCTATCGCGGCCTCGGCGGATTCGGTCTTTCGGCGGACACGCCAACCGACATGACCGTCGCGACCTGGGAAATGGGGCCGTATCTCGGCCCGGACGTGCTGGAAGCCGGCATCGACGCCTGCGTATCGAGCTGGCAGCGTTTTGCGCCGAACACGATTCCGGCGGGTGCAAAGGCTGGCGGCAACTACCTGTCAGGCCAGCTGATTGCGCGCGAAGCGCGCCGCCTGGGCTTCGGCGAAGGCATCGCGTTGGCTTCGACCGGCCTGCTCAGCGAGGGTGCCGGCGAAAACCTGTTCCTGGTGTTCGACGGCGTGCTTCACACGACGCCCGTGGCCAGCGCCATCCTGAACGGCATCACGCGCCACTCGGTGATCACCCTCGCGCAGGACCACGGCATCGGCGTGATCGAGCGCGACCTGCCGCGCGAATACCTTTATCTATGTGACGAGCTGTTCATGGTCGGCACGGCGGCGGAAATCACCCCGATCCGCTCGGTCGACGGCAAGCCGGTCGGCAGCGGCAAGCCGGGGCCGGTGACCGGCCGAATTCAGGAGCTGTTCTTCGGCCTGTTCCAGGGCAAGACGGAAGACAAGTACGGGTGGCTCGAGCCGCTGGACGCGTAACGCGCCGGACACCGCCCGGTGCGGGCGTACCGGTGAGCGGGCGCCCGCAAAACGGAGAGTCGAGCCGACCGGGAATTCTCGGCGAAGGTCGTTGCGGCGCGCGGACGATGTCACGATCTGGTGACTGACCCTTTCGCCGCGCCGGCTGTCCGGATCGGGTCCCGCGACCTCGCCTAGCGGCGCAGACGGAAATCCAGCGTCGCGGCGGTACCGCCCTGCGGACGCGGACGCAGTGATACTTTCCATTCGTACAGTTCGCAAAGACGCCGCACGATGGCCAGGCCCAGGCCAGCCCCCTTGCCGGTTGCCCCTTCGCCGCGATAGCCGCGCTGGAAAAGGCGCTCGGCGTCTTCGAGCTTGATGCCGGGACCGGAGTCCTCGACCACGACCTTGCCGTCACCGATACGCACGCGCACCTCGCCGGCCGGCGTGTATTTGAACGCATTGCCGACCAGATTGGTCAGCGCGACTGCGACGACGGACGAGGGCGCGACGACTTCCAGCGGACCGTCGACGTCGAGAATGACCTCGACCGGCTTGTTCGCCAGATGGGTGCGGTTGACCTCGATCACCTGCTCGGCGACGCGCGCGACATCGGTGGTTTCGCCATCGCTGGGCGCTTCGCGCTGGCGCCGCGACAGCAGCAGCAGTGCTTCGGTGAGTTCGTTGGACTGGCGCGACGCGCGCTCGATGCGCTTGAGACGGTCGCGGGTCTTGTCGGTCTGGTTCGGTGCGGCCATCAGCAGCTCGACCGTGGTTGCGATCACCGCGAGCGGCGTGCGCAGCTCGTGGCTCACATCGGCGTTGAACTCGCGATCGCGCTCGACCATCTCGGTCAGGCGCTGCCGATAGTCGTCCAGCGCAGCGGCGAGCTCGCCGACTTCATCGTTGGCGTAGTGGGAGGCCAGATCATCGGTCGGCGCACCATTCTTGAACGCGCGCAGGCGCTCAGCCAGGTCGGCCACCGGCCGCATCACGCGGCGCGCCGACCAGAAGCCGAGCAGGAAGGCCAGTAGCGAGAACACCAGCACCGCGGCGATCAGCGCGGTGACGAGCTGGCGCTCACCGAGCTCTTCCTTGGCCACGTCGTAGCGGTAGAACGCCCAGAGATCGGTCTCCTTGCGCACCGCCAGCTTGTAGGGACGCTCACGGCCGTGCTCGTCGGCTTCACGGATGTCGTAGACGCCCGTACCGTATTTCTGCCACGCGAACGGCACGTTGGCGAACTTGCGCTCGCTGACGATCAGGGCCGTGACCGGGGAAAACGGGAACTGCGCCCCCTCTTCGGGGTGTTCGCGCTTGAAATCGAGAAATTTGTTGACGCCGTCCTGCAGCGAGGCGTTGATGAGCTGATCTTCGAGCGTGCCGCGCAATCCAACGACAGCCAGGGCGAACAGCGCCGTCAGCGCCATGCCGAAAAGGCCGAACGAAATGACGATACGGCTGCGTAACCGGCGGCGATAGCGCATGCGCGGAGGAAGGACCGGCGCGGCGGGGGCTTAGCTGTTCGCCGCGTCCGGATCGGCCATGCGATAGCCGATGCCGTGACGGGTCTGGATCAGCGGCTTGTCGAACGGCTTGTCGAGCGCCGCCCGCAGTCCGTGGATATGAACGCGCAGCGAATCACTGTCAGGCAGCTCCTCGCCCCAGACGCGATGCTCGAGGTCCTGGCGCGTAACCACGGAAGGGCTCGCTTCCATGAGGAATTGCAGCAGCTTCAGGCCGATCGGATTCAACGGGATCTGCTTGCCGGCCCGGCTGACGGTCAGCGTATCGAGGTTGAAACTGAGGTCGGCGACCTGCAGAACGCGGCTCTGCGGACCCTTGCCGCGGCGCGCAAGCACGAGCAGCCGCGCCTCGAGTTCCTGCAGCGCGAACGGCTTGGTCATGTAATCGTCGGCGCCGGAATCGAAGCCCGACAGTTTGTGGTCGAGCGCATCGCGCGCCGTCAGCATGAGCACCGGCGTCTGCTTGCGCGCTTCCTGGCGCAGCTTGCGACAGACCTCCAACCCGTCCATGCCAGGCAGCGTCAGGTCGAGCACGATGGCATCGAATTCGTTCACGACGGCCAGATGCAGGCCAGTTACGCCGTCGCCGGCGAAATCCACGACGTGGCCCTTGTCTTCGAGAAAGTCGCCGACGTTGGCCGCGATGTCCCGGTTATCTTCGATCACGAGTACGCGCATAGGCCTAGCTTAACGAACTCCGTTTCACAATAGGGATGCGCCGGGAAGTCGGCAGATGAAGATCGGAGCCCAGAGAGCGGCGCGAACGGCCAAAAGATTGGCCCAAGGAGGTGTCATTGGGGGAACACACCTCACTTGGGCCAAATAGCTACTGCCCCGATTACCGTAAGGCTGCTAGTCACGACCTGACCAGGAGTGTTCGCAGGAATACAGTGGGGCCATGGTAGGAAGCCATGGCTTAAATCGACGTTAAGTAGCCTTGAGAGACCCGTTAAACGCCCTGCGATAACGCAGCGTTGTCGGACAACTGAGGGACGTGCATCCGGTTGGACCACACCGGCCGGCTTACGACGCAGGCCGGCAGGCCAGGAAATCAGTTCAGGCCGGTCGAGAGTTCCGTTATCGGGGAAGCCGCCATGTCTCCCGGTCGGCGGCAGATCCGCGAACCCGTGATGGTGCGGCAATCCCCCGACTCCACGGTTTCCTCGATGTCGCTGGCCGGGATGTCCGCACCACCTTCGAGCGCGAACACGAACTGGCGCGAGTAGCGGCGCGAGCCGGGCTCGAAGCTGCCCGGCACGAAGCGCCACTTGCGCAAAGCGGCCATGGCAGCCGAATCGAACACCGACGGCGGACTGGATTGCTCCACGCGCACGTCGCGCACGCGACCGTCCGCGTCGACGTAGTAGGACAGGCGCACGCTGCCTTCGATGCCGCGCAACAGGGCGCGCTCGGGGTAGGACGGTTGCACCGCGTGCGCTGCCATAGGCTCGCGCACGGCGACCACGGTATCGAGCTTTAACGGGGCCGGTGCTTCCGTCGCCGGAGCCCCGGCAATCGCCGGAACCGACAGCGTCGGCACCGCCACAGGTGCGGCTTCGATCAGGCTCGGCGGAAGAACCTTCGGCAACTCGACCGACACGGTGTTCACGGGATCGGCGGCGACCGGCACAGCCACGCGTGCATCGGACACGGCGGTGGTCGGTGCTGCCTGTTCGGCGAATGTCGGCAACCGCGGCAGGCGCAGGTCACGCCGGTCCGCAATCATGTCGCTGACCACGACGGGCGCGACCCGCAGCAGCGTCTGGTCGCGCAGCAACAGTTCCCGCAGTGGCTGCGGGGCCAACAGCGCAAGCATGTTCGAGCTTTCCCAGGACGCGCGCTGTGCATAGCCCAGCACGATCACCGCAGCACCGACGACGAACAGCGGCAGCAGGCGGACCGGCGCGCGCACGTCCAGACGCGTCGTCGGCAGTTTGGCGATGTGCTGCACACGCTCCAGCAGCACGCCGCCGGTTGCCTGCAGCGCGAGCGCGGCAGAGCCGTCCAGACGCAGTTGTTCGAGGTCAGCCAGGGTCGCGACGTAGTCGCGCGGGTTGGCCTTGCTCAGGCGAAGCACGAGCTCATCGCAGCAGATCTCGCGCTGGTCACGCAGGTCGCGCGAGATCCAGTGCACGACCGGGTGATAGAAAAGGACGGTTTCGGCAATGACCTGGACCAGATTGACGATATGGTCCCAGCGCCGCAGGTGACCCAGTTCGTGGGCGAGAATCAGCTCGATCTGCGCCGCCGGAAAACCCAGCGCAACCGCCGCCGGCAGAAGAATGACCGGACGGATCCAGCCAACGAGGGTCGGCGTCTCTATCCTGGTCGAGTACAGCAGGCCGACCTTGCCCAGGCCGAACTGCGCGCAGAGCTGATGCAGTCGCTGATTCCAGCCCGGCAGCGTCATACCCTGGCGGATCAACCGGTTGAGGCCGCGCCAGTGCAGCACGGCGCGCAGACTCAGGACCGCAACCCCACAGACCCACAGCGCTACGAGCCAAGGCAGATAGTCGGTCCACTGCTGCAGCAGGGCTTCCGGCGCAGCGTCGCTGGCGACGAGCGTGGTGGACAGACCGGACGTCGCGACCGAGGCAGCGCCCGTCGCGCCGCTGTCGGCGAGCAGCACTGCTGCCGTGATGACCGGCGCAGCCATCAGGGCCGCGAAGCTGATCAGCCCTAGCGTATAGCGCGGCGTGCCGCCGGCCAGGCGCTGGCGCAGCAAGCCAAAGACCGCTCCGACCAGGGCGCCTTGCCAGAGAAAATGCAGCAACACCAGACCGAGCACGTGCACGGCCGGCGCCCATCCCCCGACGGCGGCGCCCATTACTTGGACTCCCTGTCCAGACGATTGAGCAGCTGGCGGATTTCCTTGAGTTCTTCGCGCGAGGCGCTCTGGCTGCCGAGTGCATGAAGCACGAGCTGCGACGCGGAACCGTCGAACACGCGATCGACGATGTCGGATAGAAAACGTTTCTGGGTGCGTTCCTTGCTGACGACGGCGCGGAACACATGCGCGCGCTGGGAGTCGTCTCGTTCGACCAGGCCCTTGCCATGCATGACCTGCATGAGCTTCAGCGCCGTGGTGTAGCCCCCGCCGTCATGGGCGTACAAGGCCTCGTGAACGTCGCGGACGGTGCCGCTGCCGCGATCCCAGAGCACTCCAAGAATGGCCAGTTCGGCCTCGGTGGGCTTGGGTAAATCAGATACGCGACGAGTAGTCACGGCGGCCCCTCAACGAATGACTTCGTACAGCATGCCCCAGCGAACAGACCGGAGCAAGTCTGAAAAAACAGGGCGGCGGCAGAAGCACAGGGCCGCCGCCCTTCTCCCGTCAATTGGTGCGGATTCCGTCGTCGCTGGTCTGGCGCAGGAAGTCGCGCGAGTCGCGACGCTGACGTTCGCGCTCGGCGAAGGTCGAGCACTGCTTTTGCTTGCGGTTCGAACCAGTCGGAGCGACCTGCTGGCAGATCAGCCGGCGGCCGTCTTTCTTGGTCAGGACGGCGTTGACGTCTTCCTGGGCCTGGAGCAGCTTGCCCTTCTGATCACGGCTCAACTCGTCGACGGAGCTGGCCGTCGCCAGCAGCGCGGCGATTTCGTCGAGACGCGAGTTCACCGAGGCCCGCTCATCCGTATCGACGAACTCCCAGCGCCCGCCGGCTTTCATCTGCTGGCGGATCGCCGCAGCCTGATCGTCGAACTTTTCCTTGGTCACGGCCTGCAGCGCCGGATCCAGCTTTTCTGCTGCCATCGCACCGATGGACAGCGCCAAACCCACAGCGAACACAACAACCTTGGCAATACGCATCACGTCTCACTCCGTCTCAACCGTCGAATACCCGTGCCCCCTGCACACCGTCTGCAGACAAGCATCGAGACAGCGGCCGGACGATGCTAGGCAGCCACATTGCGGTTGTCAACGGCAACCTTCGTACGATGACATTCATTGACGAATGACCCGATGTTTCCGGGACGAATGGCACATGCACCGCATCGCGGCTCTCTCGTGTCAGACGCCGCGGCGCTTGCGCTTCAGCGCGCTCGCGCAGACGTAGTCGATGATGGCGCCGGCGACGTCGACCGAGGTCGCCGCTTCGATTCCCTCCAGCCCTGGGGAGGAGTTCACTTCCAGCACCAGAGGCCCGCGCTTGGCACGCAGCAGGTCCACGCCGGCGACGTTGAGCTGCATGGTCCTGGCGGCCAGCAGGGCAACATCCTGTTCGCGCGCGGACAACTCGACCTGGCTGGCGCTGCCGCCGCGGTGCAGGTTGGAGCGGAACTCACCGGCCCGCGCCTGCCGCCGCATCGCAGCGACCACCTTGCCGCCAACCACGAAACAGCGGATGTCGGACCCCTTGGATTCCCGGATGAATTCCTGGACGAGAAAGTTCGCATACAGGCCGCGAAATGCCTCGATCACGCTCTGCGACGACGAATGCTTTTCCGCCAGCAGCACGCCCTGCCCCTGGGAACCTTCGTTGAGCTTGATCACATGCGGCGGATCGCCGAGCAGGGCGAGGAGATCGGCTGTGTCGTCCGGACTGTCGCCGAACACCGTATCGGGCATGCCGACCTCCTGCCGCGCGAGCAACTGAAGGCAACGCAGCTTGTCGCGCGCGCGTAATATCGCGTCGGAACCGTTCGGCGTGTATACGCCCATGAGTTCGAGCTGGCGCAGCACCGCCGTACCGTAGAACGTGATCGACGCGCCGATGCGCGGAATCACCGCGGCGTAGTCGGCCAGGCGCTTGCCCTTGTAGTGCACGCTGAACTCGCCGGGCGCGATGCGCATGTAGCAGCGCAACGGGTCGAGCACCCGAACGCGATGGCCGCGCTCACGCCCCGCCTCGACCAGCCGACGCGTCGAGTACAACTTTGAATTTCTAGATAATATAGCAATATTCACTTGATGCGGTCCGAGCGCCGACGCGACACCAGGCGCATCGGAACCATGCAGGGGAACGACGACTGCAGTTCGGGCCGTGCTGCGCAGTAAGGGCTCCGCTGGCGCAACCGCGGCTGCGCCAGCGCTTCCATTCTGCGACAGGAATGTTGCAAGCGACTCAGCGGGACCGGACGGCGAGGGAGGAGAAAACGCTGGCGACGATACAAGAATGCGCGCGTGCGGGCTATGGCGCGTCGCTGGCCGGGAGCGATACCGCGTTTCGACCCTGGCGCCGTCCGCCGGCAGTGCCAGGGCTCAGGCTTCTGCCCCTTTCCGTCACGCTCGCGTCTGCTTAACGCGCGCCGATGCTAGGCTGCCGCCCGAGGAAGGATCGGCCGCAACAAGGGGAAAGGTCTGCCGCAATGCGCGGCATCGGCCTGTTGCCGGCTACGCGCGCCGAGCGCTTTCTCGCTCAGTCAGACCCCTGACCATTGCGCCGCGGTGAACCGCGACCGGCGCACTGGTCCATCAACCCGGCCCGAGAGACACATGGAATCCTTGACCAACCCGGAAATCTGGATCGCGCTGGCGACGCTGACGGCACTGGAACTCGTGCTCGGCATCGACAACATCATTTTCATCTCCATCCTCGCCGGCAAGTTGCCGCCGGAGCAGCGCGACAAGGCTCGGCGTCTCGGCATCGCGCTGGCCGCGATCACCCGGCTCGGCCTTCTGTTCGCGATCGCCTGGATCGTCGGACTTACCGCGCCGATATTCTCGATCTTTGGCCACGCCATCTCCTGGCGCGACCTGATCCTGATCGGCGGTGGCCTGTTCCTGATCGGAAAGGCGACCCATGAGATTCACCAGAAGCTCGAAGGCGATTCGGAGAGCGTCGGACCCGGTCGTGTCGCCGTGAGCTTCGGCAGCGTCATCGCCCAGATCATGGTGCTCGACATCGTGTTCTCGCTCGACTCGATCATCACCGCGGTCGGCATGGTCGAGGAGCGCTGGGTGATGTTTGCGGCCATCCTGATCTCGATCGCGTTCATGCTGCTGTTTGCGCGGCCAATCGGCGATTTCGTCGAGCGCCATCCGACAGTCAAGGTACTCGCCCTGAGCTTCCTGATCATGATTGGACTGGTGCTCATGGCCGACGGCTTCGGCCAGAAGATTCCGAAGGGCTACATCTACGCGGCCATGGCGTTCTCGGTCTTCGTGGAGATGATCAACCTGTGGATCCGCAACCGCTCGAAAAAGAAGTCGGCGCCAGTGAAATTGCACGAGCGTTACGAGGCCGGCACGGAATAGGTGCTTTCGCTACCTCCGACCGCGCAGACGCGCGGTCGGAGGTAGTACTTCAGTATCGGCGGCAGCCCCGATGAACGAGATCCGCAACGTTGGCGGCTTGCAGATTTCGCCTCAGCGCAGCGAGCGCTTGCTGCACTTCGTTTCGCTCCAGCGGAGCCCAATCGTCTGCATCACCGAGCATGGCCACCCGGCGGAGAATGCTGCCGCGAAACGTGTCGGGCGACGTTCCTCTTTGTAATGGACTGCCACCGCTCGCGAGCACCGCATCAGTCATGCTGGGCGTAAGTGCGTTGGGCCTGAGCGCGACAAAGCCTTGGGCCAACGTGACGTAGCTGATCTGCGCGATATCGGGCGTCTTGAAACCCGCGGCCGCGAGCAGCGACTGCCACTGATGCGCGAGAAGGCTATCGGGATCGACGCAGCGCTGCAGATACTCCACGAGTGGTTCGCCGACCGATTCGGGCGCAGGCAGCACCAGCACTTCGGCCGCGACATGACCGCCTCCGCCAGGGTCGAGCAATCGGCAAGGCACGCCGAAACGACAGCGGCCTCGCCCAAGCACGCTGACTGAGGCGACCCTCTGGTTCTTCAGCTCGACCGAAAACATCGGGCTCCACGACGTCATCGCCGGATAGGTATCCGCGAAATGGATTGCGCTGCCATGCGCGATCACGCGCGCGTGGCGCATACCGAGCACGGTCGGCTGGCAGACCTCCGACGCCTGCTGCTGCACGTTGTCCCGGCGGAAGCACAGGAACAGGTTCGGTAGCCGCCATTGACCGGACGCGCCCGGATTCCAGGCCACACCACCCGGCGCAGTCGCAGCAGCTTCGGCGATCACCAGCACTCCCGCTGGCACATCGATCGCATCGGCACCAGGCGGTGGCGACGCCGACGTTTCTGCTGGTGATGGCGGCGCCCCCGACATTGCGTAGTGCAGCGCGAGCCACGCCGCAGCAACGATCAACGCAGGCACGCCGGCCCCGATCGCCAACGTGAACCGGCGGCGGCGCGCAGAGACGTCCGCATGGGCGAACCGTTCCGCCAGGGTACGCACCCCCTGCACGACCTCGAGGAAGGACTGTTCGCGGTCGTCGGCCGAGTCGATCGGCGCGCCATCGGTCGGCAGCGCATTGAACTTCGCATAGGGCGCTGCGCGCCAGTCGCAGCGGCGCAGGATGACGGGCACCACGGCGGTCCTGCCCTTCTCGCGCTTCTCCAGCGCGCGCCACATCTCGCGCGCGCATTCGACGGAAGCGAGGTAGGACTCGCTGACCAGAAGCAGCACGATGCGCGCCCGATCCTGCGCGATCTCGATACTCGGAAAAATGGCGTCGCCGGCGATCATGCGCCGGTCGTGCCAGACGTCGATCAGCGCCACGTCGACGAGCGGCTGCAGGTATGCCAGCAATTCCCGCAGAAATGCTTCGTCCCTGTGCGCATATGAAATGAACAGCGTCGTCGCTGCCATCTGCTGCCTCCGACCGCCTCTGCACGGACTCGGATTGCAACTGCTGCAAGTGCGACGATCATCCCATGCGAGCGGCGGTGCCAGGCATGCGACCCGGTCCGTACCCGTGGGCGCTGCCGTATACGGCAATGGCGGACGCCCGACAGGCGAACGCATCCTAACCGGCTGACGCCAGTCGACCACCCTTCGCTGCCTACAGATCGCACCGGCACTTGCCGCTCACGGCCTCCACACAGGCCACCGCGTAGGAAACGTAGGAAACGACGAAGCAAAGGACCATGAAGAAGGACCATTCCCGAGTTCCGGAGAGCTCTGCCGACCCCAAGGGGTCGGGAGCGGGCGGCCCTGTCCGGTTCGCGCTGCGCGGCGATACGAGCCCGGTACCGCCGAGAGCGGACTCAACTTCACACCATCGGGTCCTGCTGGTGGAGGATCAGGCCGACGTAGCGCGTGCCACGGCGATGGGACTGGAGCACCTGGGTGCGGAGGTATGTATCTGTGCAACCGGCGCCGCAGCGCTGGAGCAGGCATTGAGCTTCCGCCCGACCCTCGTGCTGCTCGACATCGACCTTCCGGACATCAACGGGCACGAAGTCGGGCGACGCCTCCGGCAGATGCCGGAACTGGATGCCGTTGCGCTGGTGGCGTTGACCAGCTGGAACACCGCCGAAATGCGCCAACGGTCCGCGGACGCCGGCATGGCGGAACACGTGGCGAAACCCCTGGACCTCGATGCTCTGGCTGCCCTGCTCGCGCGCATCCCGGTCCAATCCAGGTAGGGTCAATCACGCGCCGTCGCAGCGTCTGCATCGATGCAACTATGGGTGGCCGTCGCCTCAGTCATGCCTCGCCGGCCTGAGGATCTTTCGGCAGCACGACCGTGAACACGGTGCCGGCTTCCGCGCTGGACGCCACGTCGACCCGCCCCCCGTGCCCCCGCGCAATCTCGTTCACGATGAACAGGCCCAAACCCAGGTGGTGGCCACTTCGGGCATTCGCACCGCGCGCCGCCGGAGCAAACAGATATTGGCGCTCGTGCTCCGGGATCATCGGCCCGGTGTTGTGGACCGCCAGAGCGATCTGATCCCCATGGCCTCGCAGAACCACCCTAATCGTGCCGGAAGGGTCGCCATGAGCAGCGGCGTTGCGGGCAAGGTTCGAGATCAGCTGACCCAGCCGCGCCCTGTCCCAGAAGCCTTCGATCGGCTCGGCCGCGTCCAGCACAAACTCATGCCTCGGAAACTCGGCGGCGGCTTCCGCGAGAATCTCTTGGGCAAGAGCCTTCAGATCCATGGGCTGCGGACGGACGGGCAGCTGTGCCCGCATGCCGGCCGCAGCGACACCCAACAGGTCATCCACCATGGGCACCATGCGCGCCAGAGACCGACGCACCTGGCCCAGAGCCTCGTCTTCCCGGGCACTCGGATGACGGTGCGCCAGGAGGTGGAGAGACATGGACGCGGTATGGAGCGGTCCGCGCAGATCGTGCGCGACGATGCCCATGAGCAGCGCACGATCGCGTTCCACCGCCTGGGAGAACGACAGGACTGCGGCGGCAGTCAACTGGTCCAGCACTTCGTTGAAGCGCACCAGATCGTCGAAGGCCTGCGGCGTACGCACGAAGCCGGCACCGGCCCACAGACGCAGCACGACGGCGCGAAGCGCTCGAAATTCAGACGCCACGGAAACCAGGGAGAGTCCGGCTGCGTAACGCGCCAGACCATGCTCGGACCCGCCAGAATCAACCGGGGTATCGGCAGACGCCCCACCAACCCGGACGGCTGAAGGCGATCGCATGTCGGCCACGATCGCATCGAGCATCCGCGCGGCGTGAGACTGCAGGTCTGCGGAAGAAACTCCGCCATCGACCGGTGGCATCGTTTCGGCGAAGCGCTCCCACGCCTCCACGATTCGCGCGCGGTGCTGCTCGATGAAATCGGCCAGGCGCATATCACTCCGTGGGCTCTGACGCCCTGCGTGCTTCCCATTCCCCGCCGAGCATGAAAGCGAAACTCCGCGGCAGCGTCAACCGGATCGCGTCCCGGGCGAGACAATGGCGAGGAAGCGGGCTCGGATGCCAGGACATCGGCGCGTGATCAGCTCGTTTCCGGCTGCCGAATTCGACGGGAACTTGCTCGCGGAGCTTCCCGCCCGCCAGGAAAGCCGTCACCGACGACGCAGGCACTTCGCCCACACTGCCCCTCCCATTGAGATGAACCCGCGGGCTCGCAGCCGATGCCTTTCCGTTGTTTTGAAATCAAGCCTTCGCATTATTCGGCTTGCCGTACTGCCAACGAGAGGAGCAATCAGCATCGTCGCCAGCAAAAATAGTCACGTTTTTACATAAATACTCTTATATTCCACAAATAATTTCACCACGCCGATACAAATCATATGGTTAGCATTGGATTCCGCTCGTCACGTGGAACGCCGAGGGAAGAGCGTAGACTCCACCCGTTCCTCGCGAACAGCCAAGGGGACCTTCTTCGTGGAACAAACGTTCAGCCCGCGGATTTCCGCCACCCTGATCCATCGAATGGGTAAGGGTGCGACGGCGTCGCACATCGCGGATGCGGTAGTCGTCGTCTTTCAGGACATCGAGGCGTCGCTCACACCCGTTGTCGGGCCAGGTGGGATGGCCGCGCTCTATCAGCGCAGCCTGTACCTCGCCAAGACGACCTTTGACTGGATCGACATCTCTGCGGAGTTGCCGACCTCTCACGTGGAATTTTCCACACTCCGGGCGTTGCTGGCGCAGCAGAGTGAAGAAGCAGCCCTCGCCAGTGGCATCGAGGTGCTGGAGACTTTCTCGAGGCTGCTCGTCAGTCTGATTGGCTTTTCGCTTGCGCAACAATTGCTCGGGGCGGTATGGATTCAACCGACCGCAGCTTCACCTGTCCAGGATGCCCCATGAACCACACAGCTACCATCCAACGCCTCGCCACAGGCGTCCCCGGTTTGGACGAGGTTCTCGGCGGTGGATTGCCGGAGTTTTCGTTCAATCTCATTGCTGGCGCACCAGGCTGCGGCAAGACAACGCTGGCGCACCAGATGATGTTCTCCATGGCGACGCCCGAACGTCCGGCGATCTATTTCACGGTGTTGGGCGAACCACCGCTCAAGATGCTCAGGTACCAGCAGCAGTTTTCCTATTTTGACGCCACAGCCATCAATAGTTCGATCCGTTTCGTCAACCTCTCGGACGACACGCTCAGAGGTGATCTGGATGCGGTTCTGCAGCGCATCGTCGCAGAAGTCCGTACCCACGATTCGGCGTTCGTCTTCGTGGATTCGTTTCGATCCGTCGTGCTGGCCAGCACGATCGAAGGCAAGCCCAACCAAGCTCTTCAGCAGTTCGTGCAGCAGTTGGGTGTGCTCATGACCAGTTGGCAGGCCACGACGTTTCTGATTGGCGAATACTTTGCCGAATCGGATGCCAATCCGGTCTTCACGGTGGCCGACGGCCTTATCTGGTTGCGTCAGAGCGTGGAACGCAACTCGATGGTACGCAAAATGGAAATCATGAAGATGCGCGGCCAGCCATCGTTGCCGGGACTGCATACGTTCCGCATCACCTCCGCCGGCATTCAGGTCTTCGCACCCGCGCGTGCTTCCACCGCCAGTCGAGGCTATCCCGACACAGCCGCCTTGGACTCGCGTGTCGGGCTGGGCGTGCCAGGCCTGGACGAGATGCTGGGCGGCGGGCTGCCACGGGGCTATTCGCTGCTGGTGGCCGGCCCCTCCGGTTCGGGCAAGAGCCTTCTGGCAGCGGCGTTTCTCGCGGAAGGCGCGCGCTGTGGAGAAAAGGGCGTTATCGCGGCTTTCGAACGTCGGCCCAATCCGTTTTACAACCGATCGCTTGCCGAACTGATCCAGAGTGATGATGTAGGTCTGGTCGATCCCCAGACTCCCGATCTGTCCATCGATGAGATCGTGCGCTTGTTGCTCGACGAGATTCACCGCCTGAAGGCCACACGCGTGGTGATCGACTCCCTGTCGGGCTTTGAACTGGCCATCGCACCGACGTTCCGGGCCGATTTTCGCGAATCGCTGGCCCGCCTGGTCATCGCACTGGCTCATGCGGGCGTTTCGGTGCTGATGACATCGGAGCTGGAGGATCGATATACCGATCTTCGCTTCAGCCCCTACGGCACCGCGTTTTTGACCGACGCGATCATCGTGCAGCGATATATCGAGGTGCACAGCGAATTGAGACGCGTCATGGCGGTGGTCAAGGTACGTGGAAGCGCCCATTCGCACGAACTGCGCGAGTTCACCATTTCAACCGAAGGCATTCGCATCGGCGGCAAGCTGCCGGACTATGTGGGCCTTCTGGGTGGCCGCCCCACAATGCGCCATGCCGGGGACCAGTCCGCTCAGGAGAGGGTCGCGATCTCACCGGCCGATGCGGACGCGGTCCTGCCGCCGTGAACGATCTGCCCGACCGGGCCGCGCTCGATGCCATGGAAGCCGCGCTGGAGCTGGCCGCGGTTCGGCGTCAGACTCACGTTGCGCGTGAGATGTTGGCTCGATTGCGGCAAACCATCATGGACGCGATGAACGCGGCAGACAGTCATGCGGCATCGCCCCTGCGTGCGGTCAACCAGCAGCTGGTTTGCTCGGCACTTCAAGCCCAGGCCGATGCCGACGATTGCAACAGAAGCCTCGGCGCGGTTTCGCGCGCAGCCGAGCATGATGCGTTGACCGAGCTGCCCAACCGCGTGCTCTTCCGTGATCGCCTCGAACAAGCCATTGCACAGGCGCATCGCCACGGCACACGCCTGGCCGTGCTGTTTGTGGATCTCAATCAGTTCAAGCAGATCAACGATACGCTCGGCCACGCGATCGGCGATCAGGTCCTCCAACGCACGGCCCACAGTCTGGCCGCCTGCATTCGCGACAGCGACACCGTAAGTCACCACGGCGGAGATGAGTTTCTGGTATTGCTCACCGACGTGAAGCTGGCGGTTGATGCGGTCACCATTGCCGACAATATTGCAGCCTCGCTCGGCGCGCCGAGCCGCATCGGACACAACGTGATTCGCCTGTCCGCCAGCATTGGCATCAGTCTGTATCCCGACGATGGGGATCAGGCCGATGTGCTTATTGATCGTGCAGACGCCGCCATGTACCTGGCCAAGCGCCACGGCGTAGGACGTTTTGTTTCACACGGGGCATTGTTGGCCGGGAAGCAGCCTGCGCCAGCGTTGGCAACGCTTCGCCAGCCACCGAACCTGATGGATCGCATCACGGATGAGCCCGGATACGATTTCAATCAATTGCGTGAGGCCAACGAACAACTCATCAAAGCAGCGATCAGCGCCCAGATCTCGCAAGGCGATGCAGAGCTGGCGCAACGGCAGCAAATTCAGTTCCTCGCCCTGCTGGCCCACGAGCTGCGTTCCCCACTGGGTCCCATCCGCATGGCTGCCAACCTGATGGGACGGCTCCCGGCGCCCGAGTTGCCCAGGATGCAGGCGATCATCGAGCGCGAGATCGGACACATGACACGGCTGGTCGGCGATCTGCTCGATGTTGGGCGTATCAACAGCGGCAAGATGAATCTGGAGCGCCAGACTGTGAGCCTGAAGCACATCGTCGAGGACGCCGTGAATGCGTGCCGGCCAGCGATGGAAGCCCGGATGCAGCATCTGGATGTTCGTCTTCCGTCGTCACCCGTGAACATGCAAGCCGATCCCGTTCGCCTGGCTCAGGTCGTTCGCAATCTGCTCGACAATGCATCCAAATACACGCGCGATCGCGGACACATCACCCTTTCGCTCGTCGAGCCGGAAGGCAGTGCCGTTCTTACCGTGGCGGACGACGGCATTGGGATTGCCGCGGAAGCACTGCTCACCATCTTCGATCCGTATGTTCAGGAGAAGACGGCGGTCAGCTTCAACCGTGCAGGACTGGGTATCGGACTCGCCGTCGTGCGGGAACTGGTGGAAGCGCACGGAGGCACGGTCGTCGCTACCAGTGCCGGCTGCGGAAAGGGCAGTCAGTTCGTTGTCACGCTACCCCGTCACGAGGAAGCAGCGCCAGCCGATGAGTTGCAGTCGGGCTCCAACGGCGGCAGCCCAAGAGTGCATTGACGCCCCACTGTCGTGCCGAGCCACCCACCTTGCGCTCACGATAGAGTCGCGAAACGCTTCCTCGGCAGTCCCATCGCTGGCGAACTGATCGGTCAAAAATTTGCCGAGGTTCATCAACGGGTACTTTCAACACACATCGATCATCTGGCCGAGGTCGCTCGGACTTAGCTGATCGATTTCACGCCGCCGGGCTCCGGTCTCTCGACGACGGGGAGCTAAGCGTGAGTACGTCGGGTCTCCGCGCCCACCGTTCTGCGCCGAACACCACTCGAAGTTCCCCCGGCAGCAAACCACGACGCTTTTCGGGCTGTTCGTGTCCGCCGAAGTTTGGCGCCGAAGGCCAGCCAACGTGTATGCGCCGGGTGCCGCTGCGCTGCCAGCCAGAGCGGTGAAGCCACAACGCGTTGGGCACGTTCAAATACCCAGGTCGACACCGCGGGAGCGAGCGGCTGGCCGTATCGGAATCGCCGGAATCTGCTTCGCAAACGCGCACTTATGGCCGGCACGCGAAGGAGTGGAGCGGGCGATGGGAATCGAACCCACGTCAGTAGCTTGGGAAGCTACAGCTCTACCATTGAGCTACGCCCGCAGCCGGGGTATTTAGCCATAGCGTCGGCGTCTGCGGCAATGCGGCCCTGGCGCTCGCCGTTTGACGTGGGCCAGCGGAGGGCTAAAGCGTCGTTGAATGGCGTAAAACCACGTTGGGTTGTTCGCCACGGCGGCAGGTATGCGTTCAGCATCCGTACGCTCAGATAGGCGCGCCACAGCCGCTCCCGCCGGGAGGGGCAGCGGCCCATTCCGGAGGAGAGGTTCATGTCGATGTTTACGCGGTTCGCGGCGATTCTGGGCGGCGCGCTGCTGGTGCTGGCTGGGACCAGTGCCCAGGCCGAATATGTTGATCCGCCCAGCCGGGTCGCTCGCCTGAGTTTCATCAGGGGTGAAGTCAGTTTTTCACCGGCCGGGGAGGACGACTGGGTCAATGCCACGCGCAATCGCCCGCTGATCCGCGGCGACCGACTCTGGGCCGATCGCGGCGCGCGCGCCGAGCTTCAGGCCGGCAATGCGACCTTCCGCATCGATGAAGGCACCAGTTTACAGATCCTCAATCTCGACGACCGCACGGCCCAGATCGAAATCACCCAGGGCACCTTGAACCTGCGCGTACGTCGCATCTATGAAGACCAGATCTTCGAGATCGACACACCGACGCTGGCCTTCGTCGTGTCGCGTCCTGGCGAATACCGCATCGACGTCGATCCGCGCGGCAAGCACACCACGGTCGCGGTCTGGGACGGTGGCGGCGAGGCGCATGGCGAAAAGGCCAACTTCCGCATCCGCGAAGGCGAAGCGATCCGTTTTCACGATACCAGGCTGCAGGACTACGAGGCCTTCGACATCCCGCGGCCGGACGAATTCGACCGCTTCTGCCTCGAACGCAACGAACGTTTCGAGCGTTCGGCATCGCGCCGTTATGTTTCCGAAGACCTCATCGGCTATTCCGACCTCGACGAGTACGGCTCGTGGGATGAAGTCACCGAGTACGGCAATGTCTGGTTTCCGACGCGCGTCGCAAACGACTGGGCGCCGTACCGCGACGGACATTGGATCTGGCAGGACCCCTGGGGCTGGACCTGGGTCGACGACTCCGACTGGGGCTTCGCTCCATTCCACTACGGCCGCTGGGTGAACGTGCGCAGCCGCTGGGGCTGGATACCAGGCCCGATCAGCGTGCGTCCGGTCTACGCACCGGCGCTGGTGGCCTTCGTCGGCGGCAACAATTTCAGCATCGGCATCAGCACGGGACGTCCGATTGGCTGGTTCCCGCTGGGTCCGCGCGAAATCTATGTGCCGCCGTACCGCGCAAGCCGCAACTACTTCACCAACGTCAACATCACCAATACGGTGATCAACAACACCTATATCACCAACGTCTACAACGACTACTCCAGCGGTCGCAACATGCGCGCGGTGAACTATCACAACCGCGGCGTGGCCGGCGCCATCACGGCTGTATCCAGCGACACGTTCGTTAACTCCCGTCCGGTGCGGCAGCAGATGGTGGCGATCAATCGTGATGCGGCGGCGCGTGCCGAGGTGAGCCAGATCGCCGCGCTCGCACCGAATGCGCGCAGCGTAGTCGGCTCGGGTCGGGCGGCGACATCGAAACCGCAGCGCGAGGTGTTCGATCGCGCAGTGGTCGCGCGCACCGCACCGCCGGCAGCGGCAGTGCCGTTTGCGGACCGTCAGGCGACGCTTAACCGCACCCCGGGCCGTGGCATGAGCAACGACGCGATGGAGTCACTGCGAGCCCCACGCAGCGGCCCCGCCGCACAGGTTCCGGACCGGGTGCGCGTCGTCGGCAATGGCGGTGCGGCGAACACACGCCCCGCCGACTCGGAGCGTCTCGAGCGCGGCGCACCGCAGCGCGAGGACCGTGCAGTCGGCGCCTCAGCGGGGCGCGTCGCCACACCGGACGGCCGTGGCGATACGCCGTCTGCCCGCACGCCCACGATACGCAGCGACGGCACGATGACACCGCCGCAGCGTGAGTTCACGCGGCCGGCCCGCCGCGCCGACGACGCGCAGCGTACGCGCCCCACAGCGGTGGATCGGGTCGAACCGGCGCGTGTCCAGCGCCAGGAAGCACCGGCAGCCGTGCAGCGTGACGACGCGCCGGCACGCACTCCGCGCAACGAGCAGCCGCGCTTCCAGCGCCAGGAGACTCCGGCACCCGTGCAGCGTGAAGAAGCGCCGGCCCGCGTCCAGCGCAATGAGCAGCCGCGTTTCCAGCGCCAGGAATCCCCGGCGCCCGTACAGCGCGAGGACGCACCGGCACGCATCCCGCGGAATGAGCAGCCGCGCTTCCAGCGCCAGGAAACCCCGGCGCCGGTACAGCGTGAAGAAGCCCCGGCGCGTATGCGCCGCGAGGAAGCACCGGCTCGCATCGAGCAGCGTGCGCCGGAAGTGCGGGAACAGCCGCGCGTGGAGCGTCGCGAACAGCCGGCTCCGCGTGTGCAGGAAGCGCCGCGCGAACAGCCGGCACAGCGCGCGCCGCCGCCGGAACAACGTCGTCGCGGCAATGAAGGCGATGGCGGCAACAAGGACGGCGACGACAGCGGTGACAATGGACGCCGCCGGCGCGAATGAAACGCCGATAGCAGGTACCCGGGGCGGACTTCGGTCCGCCCTTTTTCATGATGGCCGAAGGGACATTGCGGGCCGCAATCGGTGAGAATCCCCGCATGCAGATCCTACTCAACGGCAATCCTCATGATTGCGCCGACGATACGACCCTGGCCCAACTGCTTGCCAACCACGGCCATGCCAATCGCCGTGTCGCCGTGGAAATCAATCGCCAGATCATTCCACGCAGCGAGCACGCCACTACACGCCTGCGCCCCGCCGATAACGTAGAAATCGTCCACGCCATGGGAGGCGGGTGAAGTCGCGCGCTTAGGAGAATCCGTGAGTGGGCATCTCCTGCGACTGAACGCCGGGTCACGGATGGCCCGCCCGGTGCCCTGCCCCCCACGGCTGCCGACTCCGGTTCCAAGCGGAATCCGACTCCTGAGTGACATCTCCTGCGCTCCGGAGCACCGGCGCTGGCATCGGCCGTCCGGCGCACCGCACGAGTCAGTGCCCGCCTGTCTGAATGCGCCTGGAAAAGCGAGCAGCCGCGTCCCCGCCCCCGAGGTTCTTGCGTGTGTCCGGGTATGGAGCCCAGGACCACTCGCATGCGCATAGAACACGTTCTTGCAGCGCTGGCGTTCGTACTCGTCGCGCCGCCGGCTTTCAGTGCCGACGGCGATCCCGACATCAGTTTTTCCGGCGACGGCAAAGCTATCTTCGACTGGCCTGCGCCGGGCACGCTGCAGGCCGAGACGCGCGCAGTGGCGACGGGCGCCGACGGCAGCGTCACGTCGGCTGGCTGGATCAGCTACAGCAACGTCCAGCAGTATTTCGCCGCTACGTTGACACGATTTCGCAGCAACGGAGAACTCGATACCGCCTTTGCCACCCAGGGCGTGGCCCGAATCACGTTCAACGCAGCGCCACGCGTGCGGCAACAGCTCCGCGCGGTAACGGTGCTGGCCGACGGAAAGGTGCTCGGTTTCGGCAGCGTGCGTACTGGCGAAGGTTCGGCGCCGGAGTTACCGGTGATGGTGCGCCTGACCTCGGCCGGCCTGCCCGACCCGGCTTTCGGGGTTGATGGCAAGCGCGTCATCGACACCGGCGGTTGGCCGCTGGCGGCGAGCCTCGAGATCACCGCAGGCGCCTGGCAGTCGGATGGCAAGCTCGTCGGCGTGGGTACCTGCCGCGGTTGCGGCAGCGATCCGAACGATCTCGACATCGTCGCGTTGCGCGTCGGTCCCGATGGCGTCCTCGATCCGGCCTTCGGCAGCAGTGGCTGGAGCCGTATCGAGGCGAGCGCGCTGCAGGCGGCGAGCGAGGTCGCGATCGACGATCTCGGCCGTATCGTCATCGCCGGCGTCTACAGCAGCGGCACGCCGCAACTGCTGGTAGCGCGCCTGACCGCGACCGGCTCGCCCGACACGAACTTCGGCAGCGATGCGATCGTGACCCCGGCCTGCCCCAACGCCGGCACCACCACCTGCAGCATCGGCGCGCTCGCGGTCGGACGCACCGCCGGCGACTTCTTCGTTCGTCGCATCTTCATCGCGAGCAACCGCAGCGGCAATGGCGGCGTACTGGGCTTGACCGACGGCGGCACGCCGAGTCCCTCATTCGGAAACAACGGGTTCCTGGATCTGTCGCTCGAGGAAGGCACGTCGATCACCGCCCTGGCGGTCGACACGCAGCGCCGGCTTCTCGCCGTCGGCACGATCGATCCCGACGGCGGCAGCGGCACAGACTTCCTGGCCGCGCGCACGAACTTCTCCGGCGACCTCGACGACAGCTTCGACGGCAACGGTGTCGCACGCTACGCGTTCGAGGCGGGCGGCATCAGTTTCGACACGCCGCGCGCGATCGCGTTTTCGGCCCAGCGCCCGGTGCTGGCCGGCACGCTCCACAACATCGGCGCCGGTACCTATCACGTCGGCGTGCTGAGACTGCAGGAAGACCGCCTGTTTGCCGATGACTTCGACTGAGCACGTCCTGCCCGCCTGAATGGTCGTAGCGGTCATTTCCCTTCGCCGGGGCCGTGCTTGCTACCATCCCGCACTTCCCCGCTGCGCACTTTCGAGCCCATGACTGCGACGCCTTCCGATTCGTTCGTTATCGCCGGCAAGCCCTACCGTTCGCGCCTGCTCACCGGCACGGGCAAATTCAAGGATCTGGAAGAAACCCGCCTTGCCACCGAGGCCGCCGGCGCCGAAATCGTCACCGTCGCGATCCGCCGCAGCAACATCGGTCAGGATCCGGGCCAGCCGAACCTGCTCGATGTGCTGCCACCGTCGCGCTACACCATCCTGCCGAACACGGCCGGCTGCTATACCGCCGACGATGCCGTGCGCACCTGCCGCCTCGCGCGCGAGCTGCTCGACGGGAATACGCTGGTCAAGCTCGAAGTCCTCGGCGATCCGCGCACCCTGTTTCCCGATGTGGTGCAGACCCTGCAGGCGGCTGAAATCCTCGTGCGCGAGGGCTTCGACGTCATGGTCTATACCTCCGACGATCCGATCCTGGCCAAGCGCCTCGAGGAAATCGGTTGCGTCGCGGTGATGCCGCTGGCCGCGCCGATCGGTTCGGGACTGGGCATCCAGAACCGCTGGAATCTTCTGGAAATTGTGGAAAACGCAAAGGTTCCCATCCTCGTCGATGCCGGCGTCGGTACCGCTTCCGACGCCGCAGTCGCGATGGAACTGGGCTGCGACGGCGTGCTCATGAACACCGCCATCGCCGGTGCGAAGAACCCCGTGCTCATGGCCAGCGCGATGCGCAAGGCGATCGAAGCGGGGCGCGAGGCCTTCCTCGCCGGCCGCATTCCGCGCAAGCGCTTTGCCTCCGCGTCCAGCCCGATCGACGGAATCATCGGCTGATGCACGAGGGCGAAGATCGCGATGGCGAGAACTCGCGGCCGCCGCGCCGCATCAGGAGCTTCGTGCTGCGCCAGGGGCGCATCACCGACGCGCAGCAGCGCGCCTTCGCCGAGCATTGGACGCGCTTCGGACTCGACGTCCAAGGACAGCCACGCGATCTGGGCCGGGTCTTCGGCAACGATGCGCCGGTCGCGCTGGAAATCGGCTTCGGCAACGGCGAACAACTGGTCTGGGGTGCGCAGCACGAACCCGGCAGGAATTTCATCGGCATCGAGGTACACCGGCCTGGCGTCGGCCGCACGCTGAACGCGCTCGCCGCCGCGGCAGCCGACAATGTACGCGTCTACCACCACGATGCGGTGGAGGTGTTGCTGCAGGAACTCGCGCCCGCAAGCCTGGATCAGGTGCGCATCTACTTTCCGGATCCGTGGCACAAGAAGAAGCACAACAAGCGTCGGCTCGTGCAGGTGCCGCTGGTCGAACTGCTCGCCACGCGCGTGCGTCCCGGCGGCATCTTGCATATGGCGACCGACTGGGCGGACTATGCCGAGCAGATGCTCGCCGTGGTCGATGCCGACGCGTCATGGCGAAACCGTGCCGGCCCGGGGAGTTTCTCGGAACGGCCCGCGTGGCGTACGCGTACCCACTTCGAGCAACGTGGCCTGAAGCTCGGCCATGGCGTCTGGGACCTGCTATACCAACGCGTCTGATCAGCATTTCGGAGCCTCTGACCAGGTCGATGGCTATTGATGTTGGAGCCCCCTTGAGTCGAGAAGGCGGCCGAATGCCTGTGCAGCAGGCGTCCGGCGGGGTTGTGGAGATCTGGTGCCGGGCACAAGAGCATCGGCCCAAGGATTTGTTCAGAACTTCCTAAGGACGCCGAACCGGGGACATGGACTACGGACTCACCCTGACCACCGACATGATGCTTGTGTTCGGACTGGTCGCCTTCACCGTGCTGATGCTGGTGCTGGAATGGATCCGGGCCGACGTGGTCGCCTTGCTCGTCATTGTGTGCATCGGCGTGACCGGCCTGCTGCCGGTGGAGCAGCTGTTCGACGGCTTCGCCGGCAACGCCGTGATCTCGCTGATCGCCGTTATGATCATGGGCGCCGGGCTCGATCGCACCGGCGTGCTGACCAAGGCTGCGAGCCTGATCCTGCGCGTGTCCAACGGTGTCGAGTCGCGCCTGTCGCTTGCCATCAACGTGATGGCCGGCGCGCTGACCTCGATCATGCAGAGCCAGGCGTTGGCCGCACTGCTGCTGCCGGTGGCCTCACGCGTGTCGGCGCGTACCGGTGTACCGCTCAAGCGCCTGCTGCTGCCGATGGGCTGCATGATCCTGGCCGGCACCAACATGACCATGATCTCGAACTCGCCGCTGATCCTGCTCAACGATCTCATCGTCAGCGCCAATCGCAACCTGCCGCCAGGCGCCGACACGATCGCGCCGTTCAGCCTGTTCGCCATCGCGCCGATCGGCCTGCCGCTGTTGCTGGTCGGCCTGGCCTACTTTTTCTTTTTCACGCGCAAGCTGCTGCCGGACGAGGAGTCGAAGCAGAAGGTAACGCCAGGCCGCACGGAAACCTACTTCGCCGAAACCTACGGCATCGACGGCGAAGTGATGGAGCTGACCGTGACAGCGGAAAGCCCGCTGGTCGGCATGAGTGTTGGCGAGGTCGAGCAGATGCGCGGCGCGCCGCTGATCCTCGCGATGAAGAACGGCAACGAATCGCGCCTCGCGCCGCCGGCCGACCAGATGATCTGGGTCGGCACCGTGCTCGGCGTGCTGGGCCAGCGCGACCAGGTCAACGATTTCGCGCAGAACCAGCTGCTGCGCGTGCAGGCGCGCCTGCGCCAGTTCGGCGACATGTTCAATCCGGGCCGCGCCGGCATTTCCGAGGCGGTGATCCCGCCAACCTCGCGCTATGTGAAACAGGTGCTCGCCGACCTGCGCATGCGCAAGCATCACGGCATCAGTGTGCTCGCCGTGTATCGCGGCGAGCAGGTGTTTCGCGAGGACGTGCGCAAGGTCGCGCTGCGCGCCGGCGACACGCTGGTCATGCACAGTTCGTGGCGCGACCTCGCCCATGCCGCCGAAGACCGCGACTTCGTCGTCGTCACCGACATTCCCAAAGAAGAAGCGCGCCCAGCCAAGCTCTGGCATGCACTGACCTTCTTCGGCCTGGCCATGCTGCTCGGCCTTTTCACGAGCATGAAGCTCTCGGTCGCCATGCTGACCGGCGCAGTCGGCATGCTGCTGGCCGGGGTGCTGACCATGGACGAGGCCTATTCGGCGATCAACTGGAAGACCATCTTCACGCTGGCCTGCCTGATTCCGCTGGGCTGGGCCATGGACACGACCGGCGCGGCCGCCTGGTTCGCGCAAGAGGTGCTGATCTATCTCGGCGCCTGGCCGCAGTGGGCTCTGCAGGCCGTCATCGCCGTGCTCGCGCTGTTCTTCGCCCAGGTCATCTCCAACGTCGGCGCCACCGTGATGATGGTGCCGATGGCGATCAATATCGCGCTGGCCTCGAACGGCAATCCGGCGGTGTATGCACTGGTCGTCGCGATCTCGACGTCGAATACCTTCGTGATCGCGAACGCCAACCCGGTGCTGACCATCGTCGGCGGTCCGGGCGGTTACCGGCGTCGCGACTTCTGGCGCGTCGGTCTGCCGCTGACGCTGCTGCTGCTGATCACGCTGTTGGTATCGGTGAACTGGCTGTTCGGGCTTTAGTGGAAATCGGGAATCGGGAATCGTTGGAGCGAAGCGCGATGTCGCTGCTTTTACGATTCCCGATTCCCCATTCCCGGCTCAAGGCAACCTGACGAGCCCGTCGCGCACCTGCAACGGCACTGGCGCCAGACCATTGCGGCAGGGTCCAGCCAGGACAGCGCCACTCGCGACGTCGAATGTCGCGCCGTGCGCGGCGCAGATCACCGCACCGTCCTTCACGAGGAACTTGCCCGGCGCCCAGTCGAGCCGCCGGCCCGCATGCGGACACTCGTTGTGGTACGCGAAAACGCGGTCGCCCTGACGCAGCAGGATCAGGCTGAAGCCGCCAGTACTGCTATCGATGTCGGCGGCAATCGCGCCACCGTCGGGGATTTCCTCGAGCCGGCAGATCGCGCTGCTGCCCGGACTGACTTCAAGCACTTGAGTTGCTACCGGAAAACCCCACACTGGGCCTCTGAATGATGCCACACGGAGTCGATGTCCCATGACTGCAGTCCTGTTCCGCCTGCCGCGTACGCGCCACCCGCTGCTGCGTGCACTGGCGGCCGTCGTGGGCGTGCTGATCCTCGGCGCGACGCTGGTGTTCGGAATCTTCATCTTCCTGGGTCTGGCCGCGATCGGCGCGACAGTGTGGGCAGCGCGCCAGCTGAGCAAGCCGAGTCCCAGCGCGACGGCAGCAGCGCGGCCGGCCGCACAGACGAGCCGGCCGACCCCAGCCGGTGTGATCGAAGGCGAATTCGTCGTCGTTCGCGAGCCGGTTTCGCCGCCGCGCTGAGCCAGCGGCGTCACTCCATGCCGGGCGGCAGAAGTTCCAGCGCCATCACAATGGCGTCCTCGCGGCCACGCGCCGCCGGGTAGTAGTTGGGCCGGCGGCCGATCTCGTTGAAACCCAGCGAATGGTAGAGCTGGATAGCGCGCGGGTTCGACGGCCGGACTTCGAGAAAGATGCGCTCGCTGTTGTGCCAGCGCGCCAGATCCATGAGCCGGCGCATCAGGCGGCGGCCGTGACCGTCGCCCTGTGCGTCCGGCGAGATGCAGACGTTGAGCACATGCGCCTCACCGGCCGCGACCGACAGCACCCCGTAGCCGATGATCGTGTTGTCGCGCACCAGCACCCAGCAGTTGTAGCCGGCGCGCAGGCAGTCGCGGAAGATGCCTTCGCTCCATGGAAACTCGTACGCGCGCGCCTCGAGCGCCGCGACGGCGACCACGTCTTCCAGGCGCAGCGGCCGCATTTCCGGCAGGCCGGTTTTCAGGATCGCGACCACGTCTGCTCCCGCAGATGACGGCGCAGGGGCCGCAGGGCCTGCCACAACAGCCGCTTGGCCAGCGCATTGCCACGCCATTCCGACGGCGCGGCAGTAACGACGATGGTGGCGGCCTGCTGTGCCGTCGTCGGCAGCTCAGCACCGAGCACGCGCGCCAGGTGAGTGCCGAGCACAAGGAAGGCCGCCGCATTCTGGTCCAGCTCCGGCAGCCGTCCGTCCGTGGGTACTTGCCAATGCAGGGCCGCTTCGGCCAAGCCTAGCGCCGCGGCGATGGTCGCTGCGGTCGCGCCGGCCGCCTGCTCGCAGATCACCGCGACGCGCGTGCCTCCCCCGGCCGCTGGCATAGCGCCGGTGGTAGCCGCGGTTGCGACATCCGGCGCATTCACCCGCTCGCGGGAACGCAGGCGGTACGGAACCACGCCGATCGCATCGAGCTGGCGCAGGCGCCGCGCCGTCAGGGCCAGCGCGCTCACGATCGCACCTGCGCGCTCAGGCCGGCCAGACGCGCAACGAACGCGGCGTAGATCTGATCCATCGCCCGGCCATAGGCCGCAATGCTTGCGGGAATGTCGGCGTCAGCCGCCGGCACGCGCGAGGAATAAGTCTCCTCGGCCAGCAGCACACCGGCATGCTCCACCCGCATCTGCAGCGACACGTCGACCTGCCAGGTTCCGGCCGCCTCCACGCGCTCGAACCGCTGGATCACCCCGCTGACACGCAGCACGTTTGCGCTGGCGGGCAGGCGGTCGCTGACCTGCGGCGCCGCGTCGATCTGACGCAGCACGCGGATCAGCCGCCGTTGCAGCATGCGCGAGGGTGGATCGCTCCACTGGCGATAGTGATAGGTGCGCAACGCGTGGCCGTCCCTGTCCAGCGCGTAGATCAGCGCCTGGTCGGCATAGATGCCGTCGGCGCTGAAGATGGCGACATCGACCGGCACCTCGAAGCGGACCGCTCGCGCCGGCGGCAACACCGGATCGGGCAGGCGGTACCAGGTCACTTCCGGCACGGGCACGGATTCGCATCCGCTCAGGCACAGGAGCAACGCCAGCAACACGGCTTTGACGGCCATCCTCATCGTTCGGATTCCTCGGGCGCGTCGGCCTTGGGCTGCAGCAGCAGGCGGTTTGGATTCTTGCGGATCTCGCGCGTGAATTCATCCGCGTTGCGACTCGCGCTGTCCAGGTGATGGACGATGGTGTCGATGCGGCTTGACAGCGTCGCGAGCACAGCGCGCAGGTCGGTCACCGCAGCATTCACGCCGGGCCTGTTCTCGCGCGTCAGTGCGGCCAGGTCGTTCAGCGCGCTGTCGAGATTGGCCTTGGTCGATTCCAGATCACGGCTCAGCGCATGCACGTCGCTGAGAATTCCGCTGACGGCTTCGCGGTTGGACGGCTTGAGCAGATCGTTGACCGACACCGACGCTTCGGTCAGGCGAAGCAGCAACTCGCGCGCCTGGTTGAGCACTTCCGGCGTGCCCTTGTCGAGCGAGCCGGTGATCGAATCGACACGGTCGGAAAGATTGCGGATCAGCGGAGTGATCTGGCTGCGCGTCAAGGTCGTGACCTCGGCGGCCAGCTCATTCATCGCGCCGAAGATGTCGGTGCCCTCCTCGCCCTTGAGCTCTGCACCCACGGCCAGCGGCGTCTTGTCGATGCCTTCGCGGATCGCCACGGTCACGTCGGCCAGCAGGCCGCTGGACTGCAGGCGCGCGACGGAATCCTGCGGAATCGGCCAGTCGGCGCGCAGGCTCAGCCCGATGCGATAGCGGGTGCCCTCGGCACCGCGCTCGGGCACCACATCGTCGACCTGGCCGATGCGGTAGCCCTGGTAGAACACGGGTGCGCCGGCGCGCAGGCCGGTCACGTTGCGGTAGTAGGTGTGGTATTCCGCCTCGCCACCGCTGCGACCGGTGATCAGGAACAGCGCGATCAGCAGCAGCACGAGCGCCGCGAGCACGACCGCCCCTACCAGCGTGTAGTTGACGTGGTCGCGCTTCACCGTTTTCTCCACAATTCCCGGCGCGGGAATTCCCTGCCGGAGCCCAGCCTGCTGTGACCCGGTATTTTCATGCCTCTTCCTCGGTCAGGCGGCGCAGATACGCGTCCGCGTCGACGACGACATCGCGCGGCCGGCGGTTCAGCAGATCCTGGATGCGCTCGTTGTCGGAGCGGCGCACCGCGTCGACGGTATCGGTCATCAGCACGCTGCCCTGGTCCAGCACGGTGATCGTATCGGCGATCTTGAACGCGCTGTCCAGCTCGTGCGTGACCACGACGATCGTCATGCGCAGCGCATCGCGCAAGCGCAGGATGAGTTCGTCCAGCTCGGCGGACACGACCGGGTCGAGACCGGCCGACGGTTCGTCGAAGAACAGCAGCCGCGGGTCCATCACGATCGCGCGCGCGAGCGCGGCGCGTTTGACCATGCCCCCGGACAGCTGGCTCGGCATCAGGTCGTGGAAGCCGCCGAGATTGACGACCTCGAGCTTCATGCGGCTCATGATGCGGATCTGGTTTTCGTCGAGATTGGTATGTTCGCGCAGCGGCAGCGCGACGTTGTCGCCGACGCTCAGCGAAGTCAGCAGCGCCCCGCCCTGAAACGAGACGCCGAGCCGGCGCCGCACCTGCTGCAATTCGCGCTGGCCGGCATTGACGATGTCGGTGCCGAACAGTCGGATGCTGCCGCGCGTGGGCCGGTGCAAGCCCAGGATCTGGCGCAGCAGCGTGCTCTTGCCGGACCCCGAGCCGCCCATGATCACGCGGATCTCGCCCGTGTCGACGCGAAAATCCACGTCGTGCAGGATACGGCGCTTGCCGTACCAGGCCTCCAGACCTTCGACCTCGATCAATGGCGCGGCGGCGTCCGTCATCGGTTGAGGAAGAACGAAAAGATCATGTCGGCGACGATGATGTAGCAGATCGACAGCACGACGGCGCGCGTGGTCGCGCGGCCCACGCCTTCGGCGCCGCCGGTCACGCTGAAACCAGTGCTGCAGCCGATCAGCGTGATCAGCACGGCAAAGACCGCGCTCTTGCCGATGCCCTGCCACAGGTCGCCCGGATCGAGCAGCGACAGCGTCTGCACGATGTAGGACTGCGCGGTCACGTTGAGCGCCGGCGCGCTGTACAGCGCGGCGCCGATGATCGCGACCGCGTCGGCGAAGACGGTCAGCAGCGGCAGCATGATCAGCATCGCGATCAGCGCCGGCGCGACGAGATAGCGCACTGGCTCGATGCCGATGACGGCGAGCGCGTCGACTTCCTGCGATACCGTCATCGAACCGATGCGCGCGGCCAGTGCCGACCCGGAGCGGCCGGCCACAAGGATGGCCGTGATCAGCGCGCCGAATTCGCGCGTGACTGACTTGGCCACCGCGACGACGACCTGCGACTGGGCGCCGAACTCCTTCAGCGCGGCGATGAACTGGATGCCCAGCATGATGCCGATCGTGAACGCGAGCAGGCAGACGATGGGCAGCGCGTCGACGCCGATGCGGCGCATTTCCGCCGCGATCGCAGAGAGGCGCACCGGCTGGCCGCGACGCCAGCCCCAGAGCATGAACCAGACGCTCTCCAGCAGCAGCATGCCGCCGTAGCCGAGTCCCGCGACCGAATGCACGGTCACGCGGCCCAGCGCAGCGAGCGACTCGGCGAACGGCAGGCTCAACCCGCCTCCGCCGGTTGTGCGCTGGCCAGGTCGGGCAGCAGCGTGAAAACACGATCCAGCCGCGCCAGTTCGAGCACCGCCAGCACCGGCGCACTCGTCCCGATCAGCACAAAACGGCGGTCGCCGTTGCGCGCAGTCTGCAGACCCTCGACGAGCGCGGCGATGCCGGACGAATCGATGTAGCTGACCGCCGACAGGTCGACACCGACCGAATGCGTTTCGAGCGCTTCGAGGATGGCGTCGCGCACGCGTCCCGACCACGACATGTCGACCTCGCCGTCGAGCTTGAGCAGCATCAGGTCGTCGTGCTGTTCGGTGATCACATCGTTCATGCCATTTCCTCCGCGGGCGCAGCGCAGCGTTTCCACATCCGCAATACATTGCCGACACCGCCGACGCGCGGCTGCAGTCGCCAGCCGTCCATCAGCGCGTCGATGAAATTGACCCCCAGTCCACCGGCGCGGCACTCGGCCAGGTCACGTGGCGTGACGCGGCCCGGATCCACGCCCGGCGCATCGTCACGCAATTCGAACTCCAGCACATCGCCGTCGCGGTGCAATGACAACACGATATCGCCGCTGCTTCCTGCATAGGCGTGCCGGATGATATTGCAGCAGGCTTCGTCGACGGCGAGTACAAGCCGGTCGCGCAGGTCCGCAGGAACTCCGGCGCGGTCCAGCGCCTGGCGCAGCTCGGCACGCATGCCGCGCAGGCGCTCGGCATCGGCCGGGAAGGCCTGGCGCAGCAGCAGGATTGCGGTGCTGGGCTGGGTTTCCTGCAACAGCAGCAGCGTGGTGTCGTCGACCAGGCGCATCTGGCGCAGTTCGGAGACGATGGAACGCAGGCGCACCTCCGGCGGGGCGTCCGCATGCCGTTCGATCAGCGCGCGCGCGCCGTCCTGGCCCAGCCGGGCGTCGCCCTTGCGCACGTCAGTGACGCCGTCGGAAAAGAAATACAGGGCGCCGCCACCGAGCCGCAGGCGGGTCTCGGGGAATTCCTGGCCGACGACGATGCCCAGCGGCGGTCCGTCGGAACGGTATTCGGTGCACAGCCCGCCCTGGTAGAGTAGCGCCGGCGGAAACCCGGCGCCGGCCATGTGCACCTCACCGGTGGCGCGGCGGTAGTAGCCGACCGCGGCGCATACGAAGCGGCCGCCATGGGTGCTCAGGCACATCTCCTCGTTGGCGCGGCGCAGCCATTCCCCCGGCGGCAGGCCTTCCTTGCCGGCCCAGCGCAACAGGCTGGCGGCGCGCGTCATGAGCAGCGCCGCATCCAGTCCCTTGCCGGCGACATCCCCGATGACAAAGCCGATGCGGCCGTCGGCCAGATCGAAGTAATCGTAGAAATCGCCCGAGATCTCATGCGCGGGCACGTTGATCGCGAGCAGCGGGAAGCCGGCGCGGCGGCGCTTGGGCAGCAGCAGCTTCTGCAGCCGGCGAGCAAGATCGAACTCGCGCTTGAGGCGCTGCTGCTCGACCAGCTCGTTGGCCAGCCGCGCATTGTTGATCGCCAGCGCAGTCGGCGCCGCGAGCAGCCGCAGGATACCCGCGTCGGTCGCATCGAAGGCTTCGCCGTTGTGCTTGTTGATGAGCTCAAGCACGCCGATCGTGCCTTTGGCGGTGGTCAGCGGCACGCAGATCAGGCTGCGCGTGACGAAGCCGGATTCCTCGTCGACGCGCTTGTAGACGCGCGGGTCGCTGGCGGCATCGGCAACGATGATCACGGCCTTGTCGGTCAGCGAACGGCCGACCACGCCCTGGTCGCTGGCCAGACGCAGACCGCGCAGGTCGACCGGACCGATGCATACCTTGCATTCGAGTTCGTCGGTCAGCTCGTCGAGCAGGAACAGCGAGGCCGCCTCGACGTGCATGTAGTCGGCAATGCGCTGCAGCGCCAACGGCAGGGTGCGGCGGAGATCGAGCGATACCGCCAGCGCCTCGGACAGTTCGGCCAACAACGCGAATGCGCGCGCATCGTCGCCGACCATGGCACGGGCGAGCAGGCTGGCGGCGGCGGCACTCACGCCGGTGGCGGTTCCTGGCGCTGCGGCTGTTCGCGCTGGCCTCGGCGCCGGCGCAGACCCCAGAGCGTGAACAACGGACCCGATATCACGTACAGCACGCCGATCGTGAACAACACCAGCGGCGGATCGATGTACAGCGCGACAAAGACCAGCACGACCAGCGGGATGACCACGAATGGGACGCGGTCGGACAGGGGCCAGGCCTTGAAGCTGTAGTAGCGGATACGGCTGACCATGAGCAGGCCGGCGACCACAGCGATGCACGGTGCGACGGTCTGCACCAGCTCGTGGTCGCCGGCAAACCCGTTCGCGCTCATGGTCCAGACGAAGGACATGACGAGCCCCGCCGCTGCCGGGCTCGCCAGTCCCTGGAAATAGCGCTTGTCGACGACCCCGACCTGGGTATTGAAGCGCGCCAGGCGCAGGGCCGCGCACGCTGCATAGATGAACGCCGCGGCAAAGCCGACCTTGCCCCAGAGCGGACCCAGCTTCTGCAGCGTGGAGAGGCTCCACGCGTACAGTACGAGGGCGGGCGCGACGCCGAAGCTGACCATGTCCGACAGCGAGTCGTACTGCACGCCGAATTCGCTCTGGGTATTGGTCAGTCGCGCGACCCGGCCGTCCAGACCGTCGAGCAGCCCGGCGATGAAGACCG